>JAISFN010000019.1 GCA_031263585.1 Prevotellaceae bacterium
CAGGATTGAGAAGATTTACGCGGACGGCGGATATCGTGGCGAGTTAGAGGATAAAGTAAGCAAAGAACTGGGGATGAAAATGGAAATCACATTGCGTTCGGATAAGGCAACCGAGTTCAAACCCCTGCCAAAGCGCTGGGTGGCAGAGCGTTCATTTGCATGGCTCGGCAACTTTAGGCGGCTGGCGAAAGACTACGAACGCACGATAGAATCTTCCGAAACGATGGTTTATCTCGCTTTTATCGCGCTGATGATTAAATTTTTATAATGAAAATTTTTAGACAAACACTAATGATTATATCAATTATTTTTCTTTTTTTAATGCTGGGACTGGAGTTAGTTGGGGACATTTGGGCGTTTCCTTTGCGTATAGAAACAAAGGCAAGATAGGTTGGGGTCTACAATTAGGAGTAGGTGCATATTTTAAAAAAGAAAATGACCCTAATGATGCAGATAAGTTGCATGTTTCATTAGGAGGGAAAATATATCCTTTTCAAAACAAAAACTGTTTATTTACAAGAGATTTATTTGCAATGGTTAGTTATGGTACTCTTTCAGCAAAAGAGGTTACTATAAATAACAAAGGGACAGAAATTCGCACATTACACGGTCCTACATTGATGATTGGCGGAGATTGGAATATTTACTATGATGATGTTCCTAAACTGGGATTCACTATAACTGGTGGAGTTGGAAGTTCTATTGATAATAGGGGGACATTGAAAGTTTCATATGATATTGGAATCGGTTTTTATAAAAAGCTATGATTAAATATCTTGAAATATAGCCTAAAAGCGTAGTTAATCATACAAAATTGTGATAAACTTTGAGTCAATGTAAAAAGATGGTGGAGTAAAATTGAAATTTTATATTGGCAAATCAAGTTCAATAAAAAACTAATAGCGTTAAATAATATATTGCTTATTATTATATGTTTATATACACTTCGTTTTGTAAACAACAAATCGTAATCCTTTTCTTTTTAAGCGATTATTTTGACAGAAACACTGCGTAAAGATAAGTTATTATTTGTCAATAGTATTACTGTTAAATATCTCAACTTGATTGATAGTTGTTATCTTTTGAAAAAAGATTCGCTCTACAGGAATTTACATTGACCCAAAATTCAAGATTGTCAGAGTTGTTTGCAATTTGTTTGCAACAAAAAATAAAAAAAGCATCTACATTTACTGTAAATGCTTGATTTTTAAGTGGGCCCAATAGGATTCGAACCTATGACCCCCTGCTTGTAAGGCAGGTGCTCTGAACCAGCTGAGCTATAGGCCCTCATTATTTCAACATCTGATTGCTTTTTGAAAGCGAGTACAAAGGTAAGGTGTTTTTTCAATTCTCCAAATTTTTTTTCTTTTCAAATAATTTTTTTCCCATTTTTATATGTAAATACTTGTTTTACAATTAATAATTTCACATGCCGTATTTTGTATAGTATAATGACTCATCTTAACTATATGATTTCGACAGAGACCTGTTGTTTTCTATAAAAAAATATTTTATCTTTCGGAGAATTTGCGAAGTATTATATTTTTTAGCCGTAATGATATTTCATCCTATGTAAGTTATATGGGGCTGTATATCTTGGCTTTAACTATAAAAGTATATCGCCTTGCTTCATTTGAAGAGTTTAAGTTGAAGTAATGTTTTATTAAATTAAATCGACCACCTATGAATAAAAAAATGTCGCGGAGATCTTTTCTCCAGAAAAGTGCTGCATTTACAGCAGGTATTACAATTATTCCCAGTTTTGTAATGGGACGCCCATTAGGCCATACGGCTCCGAGCGATAAACTGAACATTGCGGGAGTTGGTATTGGAGGCCGGGGAGGCGGAGTAATTAAAGCCGTCGACTCCCAGAATATCGTAGCATTGTGTGATGTGGACTGGAAACATTCCGAGCCAATGTTTAAGCGTTATCCCGATGCTAAAAAGTATAAGGATTTCCGTAAAATGTTTGATGAGATAGGTAAATCAATTGATGCCATTGTTGTGGGGACTGCCGACCATACTCATGCTATTATTTCGGCTCAGGCAATGACTATGGGCAAACATGTGTACTGTGAGAAACCACTTACTCATACAGTATACGAATCGCGCTTGCTGGCAAAACTTGCTGAAAAATATAAAGTAGCTACACAAATGGGAAACCAGGGAAGCTCGGGAGAAGGGGTTAATTTAGTATGTGAGTGGATTTGGAACGGAGAAATAGGGGAGGTTAATAGAGTAGAGTCATTTACTGACCGTCCTATTTGGCCGCAAGGCTTAAAGCGCCCCACAAAAGTTGATAAAATACCTTCGACTTTGGATTGGGATTTATTTATAGGTCCTGCCCAACATCGCCCATACAATACAATATACACACCATGGAATTGGCGTGGCTGGTGGGATTTTGGCACGGGAGCCTTGGGCGATATGGCTTGCCATATACTTCATCCCGTATTTAAGGCCCTTAAATTAAGTTATCCTACACGTGTACAAGGTAGTTCAACAATGTTGTTAACCGACTGTGCGCCTAATGCAGAGATGGTGCGTTTAATTTTCCCTTCGCGCGATAATTTGCCTAAGGTATCGATGCCCGAAGTTCAGGTTACTTGGTACGATGGTGGGTTACAGCCGATACGTCCTGACAGGATGCCGTTAGGAAAAAGTTTGAACGATGCTGGAGGCGGAGTCGTTTTTTATGGAACGAAAGACGTACTTATCTGTGGTTGTTATGGTAAAGATCCCTGGCTTTTGTCAGGTCGTGTTCCGGACGTTCCCCAAACAGTACGTCGTGTATCCACATCTCACGAAATGGATTGGGTACGTGCTTGTAAGGAAAATGCCGAGAATGGAGTTCCAACAGCATCACCATTCAGTGAGGCCGGGCCTTTTAATGAAATGGTTGTTATGGGTGTTTTGGCTGTCCGTTTACAAAATCTTAACCGTGAGTTATTATGGGATGGCAAGAACATGCATTTTACAAATATTTCGGATACGGATACCATTTCGATTATTGAAGAAGACGGTTTTAAAATTACTGACGGCCATCCGACCTTTGATAAAAAAATGTGCGACCCGATAAATGCAAAACAGTTTGCCGATGAATTGATTAAGCATAATTATCGCGAAGGATGGAATTTACCGGCAATGCCTTAATAAATTTAGTATAAAAAAATACTTACTTTTTTAAAATAATATCTTATGAAAAAATTGATTTATATTGCAATTTGTTTATTCCTGCTGGTTGGGTTAAATGCCTGTGGTGGTGAAAATAAAGTAAAAAAAGAAAATGAGGCTTCCAAAGACGAAGTAAAAACAGCAACAGTGCCTGAGTATAAGGTACTTGATTTTATTCAGGCTGATATTTCAGCTTATGAGACAGATAAAGACGGGTTTATTACTATTTTTGATGGTAAAACATTTACCGGATGGCGCGGATATGGTAGGGAAGAAATCCCGGCTAAATGGACAATTGAAGACGGTGCAATAAAATTTAATGGAACCGGAGAAGGCGAAGCTCAGGAAAAAGATGGGGGAGATTTGATTTTTGCCCATAAATTTAAAAATTTCGAATTTGAAATAGAATGGAAAGCCTCAAAAGGCGGTAATTCAGGGCTTTTTTATTTAGCACAGGAAGTTGAAAACCAACCTATCTATATATCGGCTCCCGAATACCAATTGTTAGATAATGAAAACCATCCGGATGCAAAACAAGGTGTTGACGGTAACCGTCAAGCAGGCTCGTTATATGATATGATTCCGGCAAAACCGCAAAATGCAAAGCCTTATGGGGAGTGGAATAAAACAAGTATAACGGTGTACAAAGGCTCGATTTTTCACAAGCAAAACGGACAAACTGTTGTTGAATATCACTTATGGACACCGCAATGGACAGAAATGCTGCAAAATAGCAAATTTAGCCAGGAAAAATGGCCATTGGCATTCGAACTGCTGAATAACTGCGGTGGTGAAAATCGAGATGGCTATATCGGTTTGCAAGATCATGGAGATGATTTTTGGTTCCGCAACATCAAAATCAAAATTCTAGAATAAATAGCTTCTGTTTTTTAGAGCCTAATGGTCAAAAATGGCGATAAGTAAAGCAGGCCAGCACGCCTGCTTTACTCATTAAAAGAGGCTTTAAAGCATTGGTCCTAAGTACATGACAAAAATTTAAAGGCATCTATTTTAGCTCTATCCATCGGGTTAAGCAAGGCAGTTGCGATAAGTTATAGCCCATATTTGAAGAGACTTTTCGCCTGTTTTCCGTGCTTGAGGCTCCTGATTGTCCCCACCTTTTCGTTGGCAAACACTCCCACGACATAGGCCCATGCAAATGCCACCGTAACGATGGAAAATAGTTTTTCAACACGTCTTAAATCGGTTAAATGAGTGTCTTCGATATTGAATCCGCTCGACTTTAAAGCCCTGAACGTTGTTTCAACCTGCCAGCGATCTTTATAATATTGCAGCGCGTTTTCCGGCTTGTTTAACGAGATCATTATTTGCAATTCAGGAACTTTATTATGGATAATTTTTGAGGCCGAGAGATAAGAAACTTGCCCGTTGAGCCGGTAAATCGGGTACAGCACCTTGCTCTCGCCGCGTTTCAGGTCGTTGAAGGCTCAAAATGCCTTAAATCGTTTGCCGTTTTTGGGATTTTCCACCCAAAAATTTTCACAGGCACGAATGTAATAGCGAATCCCGTTTAGATTTAGCCAGCCGATCCATTGCTCGCCGATGAACTCGCGATCGGCAAGCGAGCAGTCAATAGTTTCTTTACCAAACAATTCCATGTGCCTGTTCATGATCTCGACGCGCTCCTGAGTGTGCGAATTGCCGCGTTTGTCGAGCATGGAAATTAAAATTGGAAAGGCAACACCGTCATACGCGATGGCCAACGTCAGCACGTTAATGTTGGTTTTACCGAATTTCCAGCTTGTTCTATCCATCGCCAGTTTAAATGGCGGCTCGTGAGGCAAGATTTTGAAAATCAGTCGAGCGAGCAAATTGGAATCCAGCACGTATCCCGCCATGAACCGCTGAATACGGCGTAGCGCGAAACCCGATTTTGCAGGCATTTCAAACTCCGTGGCGAGTTTACAAAAACTAACTATTTGTACCTTAAAGAGTACGCAAATAAACAGTATAAAGAACTTTACGCGAGTCATGTTCATTTTACCCGCCAGGCTTTGGCTTAAAATTGAAATTAATTGGGTAGTTTTGTGCTCGACCTTGAATACATATTCCGGAGCATGCCCACCCACTTTTGATTGCTAATTTTTCAGTATCAAACTGAAAGTTGTCCATTCAAAAACACCTCTTTTTCTATCCGTTCACCCCAAAAAAGCATAAAAACGAGGGTTAAAAAGAAAAAAATCATAATCAAATCAACCGGATTCCGGAGCATATCCGTTCACTCGGCACTTTTTCCGGA
>JAISFN010000055.1 GCA_031263585.1 Prevotellaceae bacterium
CAGGATTGAGAAGATTTACGCGGACGGCGGATATCGTGGCGAGTTAGAGGATAAAGTAAGCAAAGAACTGGGGATGAAAATGGAAATCACATTGCGTTCGGATAAGGCAACCGAGTTCACACCCCTGCCAAAGCACTGGGTGGTAGAGCGTTCATTTGCATGGCTCGGCGATTTTAGGCGGCTGGCGAAAGACTACGAACGCACGATAGAATCTTCCCAAACGATGGTTTATCTCGCTTTTATCGCGCTGATGATTAAATTTTTATAATGAAAATTTTTAGACAAATTCTAAAGCTCGGTTAATTGATTGTTTTATTTTTTCAAATTCGGCATCAAATGTTTCTTTAGGAATACGTGCAAACATATCGAAGTTTGTACGGTAAATATCGACATAAAGCGAATCCAAATCAGCCTTTAACTGTTCTGTGGTAAATGTTTGGCCATGAGAGGCAAAAGAAATAATTATGAAAATGAAAAATAGATAAATTTTTTTCATGATTATTCAGGTATTGAGTTTACATAAAATATTATTATCTTTTCAAAAAAAAATCCGGCGATGAATTATTCATCATCGTCTTCCATAAAGCTATTCATCAATTCATCAAGGGTACGACGTTCCTTTTTTGTAGGGCGTCCGGCGCCTCTGTCCCGCTGTACAAATATAGTCGTATGTTTTACTTGCAGTTTATCGAGTTCTTCTTGGGGGGTAATATTTTCGGCGTATAAGGGTACATTTTTGGCAGGCTGGCGGTTTTGTATTAGCCCCAATACTTTGAATGTATAAATAACAGGCATTTTTTTTACGGTAATAGTATCCCCCGCTTTTATTTCGCGTGATGGTTTTGCCTCCGTATTATTTACCGAAACGCAGCCGCGCTTACATGCGTCGACGGCATCGCTACGGGTTTTAAATATACGTACGGCCCATAACCATTTATCAATACGTTTGCTGCCTGTATTTTGTTCCGAAATATCTTTTTTCATTTACCATTAAAAATATTCATGGTACGCTCCAACCCTATGGTGCCGAAACTTTTTATCGCTTCGACAGCCACGTCAATCCGTTCCGTGAGTATTTCGCATTCATCCTTTTCCCACGCCCCCAAAACATAATCGACCTGAAAGCCTTGCGGAAAATTATTGCCGATACCGAAACGCAGTCTGGCATAATTCTGATGTCCCAGAATATGACTTATGTGCTTTAGTCCGTTATGTCCGCCATCGCTGCCTTTTCCTCTCATCCGGATTATGCCTAAATCAAGGGCAACATCGTCAACCACCACCAGGAGATTTTCGACCGGTATTTTTTCAGCTTGTAACCAGTAATTTACGGCATTACCACTAAGATTCATATAGGTAGACGGTTTAAGCAGGAAAAACGACCGGCCTTTCCATCGTACTTCGGTTAAGGCGCCGTAACGCATGCTTATAAAAGCAGTATTGGACGCTTGTGCAAAAGCGTCCAATACTTTAAATCCTATGTTATGGCGAGTATTAGTATATTCGGCGCCAATATTTCCCAAACCTGTAATCAGGTATTTCACTTGTTAAATTATTTTTTACCAGCAGTTGTTTCGTTAGCCTGTTCACGCGATGCCCTGGTTGCTTTAATACGGCAAATTGTAACCGATTCTGGCGTAAGTACTTTTAAATCGGGATAGTTTTTGCCTAACTCCTTTACATAAATAGTTTTACCCAAGCCTAAATTGCTAACATCAATAGTAAGGTTATCGGGCAGGTCTTTTACAAACGCCGATACTTTTACTTTTCGGGTAACCAACTGTAATTTACCCCCTTGTTTAACACCCTCCGAATTTCCGATTAAAATTACCGGTAATTCAATAGCTATGGGTTTATCTTCAACAACGTTCATAAAATCAACATGAATAGGCATGTCAGTAACGGGATGGAATTGGATTTCGCACATAATGCCGGTGTATTTTTTATCACCTAAATCCAAGTTAATTAGATATACGTTGGGCGTATATATTACAGGCTCCAAATCGCGTTCAGTGATCGAGAAATGAATGCCCTCAATTCCATTACCATATAATACACAAGGTACACTTTCATTTTTACGAACTTGTTTGCTTCCTTTTTTGCCCAGACTTTCTCTGAGCGTACCTTTTAATTCAATTGTTTTCATTTTAAATTATTTAAATTGTGCTACTCAATTCCGGCAGAGGCCGGAACCCCATTACACTTTACCTTTGTATAAAAGGGCAAATTTTGGGATTGCAAAGATATAAAAATTCTGTAAGAATAGTATAATTATAATTTTGTTAATCAAAAACAATATAGTCTATTTTACATGTTAATAATATTTTATTAACAATATAATTTAATGATATTAAACTACTTATAATCTAAGCGTATCTCTATCTTAATGAAAAGTATTTGTTATTTTAAAAAAACTTTGTAACATTGCATGCGATAAACCGCAAAATACCTTATCTAAAATTATATGCATTATAGCATTTCCATACTTTCTCCGCTAAGCCTGTTATTGCCAATCAATAACTTTGGCATAGGAATTGCAGAGAGACGTACCGCCAATTCTAAGTTCCCGCGCGGATAATATAAAATTTCTTTTATTCCGCAAAGAAAATCCTTGTTTTAAGATTAATTTTATCGACAGTACATCCGGAGCTATTCATTCGGATGCGGCATTGTTTTATCCTGCCTTCACAAAAGCTGTTTCCGCAGCTTTTCAAAATATAATCCATTATTGTGTACGAAACAAGGCAATGACTTATTTTCATAGGTTATTGGCTTTTTTATTAAAAATAAATTTTTAAATGTATGCTTATGAAACGATCCTTTCTATGGGCGCTGCTTATAGCGCTTGCAAGTATTGCTTACGCTCAGGCTCAAACATCCATTACCGGTAAGGCGACCGATACAAAGAGCGGCGAAGCAGTACCATTCGCATCCGTAGCGCTTAAGGGAACTACCATTGGGGTAAATACCGATATCGACGGTAATTACTCGATAAGTGTTCCGGCAACAGCTACAACATTAGTATTTTCCGAAGTAGGTCATACCGAAATTCAGGTAGATATTAATGGACGTAC
>JAISFN010000057.1 GCA_031263585.1 Prevotellaceae bacterium
ATATATGCCTAAGAAGATCCATGCCGTTACTCAAGCTGGTTTTTTGATTAAACTTATTATGTTCATTTGGGCGTACTCTTTCGATAAATTATACAAAATCTAAATAGCAACTTGAATTATTTAGGTACATCCAGTAAGGCTGTAATGGTATTAATTGGTAACGAGCTGCCGTTAACCTGGCCGTTTGCGATATAATATCGCACGGTAATATGATGTTGGCTCCCAAAATATAGTGACCGACAGCAGAAAACGGTGGTCGGCCTCTCTGAAAATTATGCGTGCTATATGAGGTACGGCAATGCTGATAAACCCGATGGGGTCGCAAAATGCGGTTACGATTCAGGCCAGTAAACTGGTACTAATAAAAATAATGTTACGTGCCTGCTTAAAATTTAACCCCATGCTACGGGCATAATTATCACCTAATTGTAGTGCATTCAGCATTTTTGCCGAAATCAGCGATATAATAATACCGATTATGATGGCTATTGACATTAAATACAATTGATTCATAGATACGCCTCTTAAACTTCCCATTGTCCAGATAACATATGATTTTAACGATGAAGCCGGACAAAAAACTGTAAAATGATTATAATTAATGATATATCATTGGCAAATAAAATTCTCAATATAAATACCGACATTATATCGCGCATTTTAGACGAAGCGGTAAGCACTAGCAACAGAACTCCGCCTGCGCCTATCCATGCGGCCATTGCTATACTACATGGTATGAATAAACTCCATAATTCCCCAACCGCCTACGGCCAAAAACCCAGTAAAAAATAATGCTACGCTTAAACTAGAATCCGAACTGATTCCTAGTATGTGAGGATCTGCTAAAGGGTTGCGAAAAATAGTTTACATTTGCAATCCACTTAATGATAGGTATATGCCTGCCAATAGCACAACAATGGCTTTGGGTAAACGAAAATATAAAACAATATTCGAAGCACCTTCAACAATATCGAGCTTGCTGGTAAATACATTCAATATTTGGCGGACAGGTATATTAACCGAACCGAATGCTATATCCAATGCAAACAACACTGTCAGTAAAAACATCAGTAACGTAAATGATCTGGCTATTTTCTTTTTACGATTCATGTTATAAAAAATTTTTAAATAAAATATAGCTTTTGTCGGGTAAAATAAAGTTTCGAACAATTATACTTACTATTCCGATTAAATGTCATGCACATAGCATTTTATTGTTGTTGAATATATTATACATTCCGTACAAATTCACATTTTTATTGATTTTTAGTTAACTTTGGAACGAATTTATATAACTGTTAATTGATAATTGCACATCTACTATTGGCAAAGTATTGATAATTACCATTATGATGGAATTATTTTTATTATTTATTATAAACTATTATAAAAAGAAAGGAAAACATATTGTCTCCTCAGGATGTTTAATAATTAATAATGTATAGAGATTATGAGAAAAAAAATTGTAGCCGGAAACTGGAAAATGAATACTGTGATTAGCGAAGGGGAAAATTTGGTAAATGGTATTTTAAAACGGATGAACGAAGTGAAGAACGCAACGGTTATAGTTGCCCCGCCTTTTACTCATTTATACCTTGTGGCACAATTGCTGAAAGGTTCGACGATTAGATTGTCATCGCAAAATTGTGCGGCAGAAGATTCCGGTGCATATACGGGCGGAGTATCGGCTAAAATGCTGATATCGGTTGGTGCACAATATTGTATTATCGGTCACTCGGAGTGTCGCGAGTATTATGGCGAAACCGATGAGATACTGTATGTGAAATTACAACAAGCTCTGAAAAATAACCTTATACCCATTTTTTGCGTAGGCGAAGTTTTGGCCGAACGCGAAGCAAACCGCCATTTTAATGTTGTACGAGTCCAGTTGGAAAATACATTATATCGCTTAAATGATATCGATTTCGAAAAAATTATAATAGCTTATGAGCCGGTATGGGCAATTGGTACAGGTAAAACCGCCAGCCCCGAACAGGCACAGGAAATGCATGCTTTTATTCGCCAGACATTAAGTAAGAAATTTGGCGCAAAAGCCGATAATACATCCATACTTTACGGAGGAAGCGTTAAACCGTCGAATGCGAAGGAAATTTTCGCTAAACCTGATGTCAATGGCGGTTTAATTGGCGGAGCATCGTTGGTTGCCGATGATTTTATTGCCATTGCCACAGCTTTTTAATCGGTTGAAAAAAGAAAAACAATAACCTGAAAAGAGGCTATCTCAAAAGTCGGAATTTAACTCGTTCTTGTCATCTTAAGCAAAGTGAAGGATCTTATTATCAAATCAATTAGATTCTTCCTGTTTTAATAATAGTACTATCAATCTCCGGATAAATTACGTAATCCGTCATCATCTATTGTTATCAGCCTATGGCGGTAAAGATTACCTATGGCCTTCTTAAATACCTTTTTACTGACACCGAATAAATTATAAATTTCATCGGCTGAAGTTTTGTCGCCTATAGCCATAAAACCGCCGGCACTGTTTATTCTGTCGAGTATTGCCGAGGCTACCGAATCAATATTTTCTGTACCTGTGGATTTGCGTAAAATCAGGTCTATTTTAAAATCGGGGCGGATTTGCTTTACATAAGCTATAAGTCTGTCGCCTGGTTTAACAGGTTTAAATAATTCGTTATCATAAAGTAAACCAGAGTATTTATTGTTAACAATTGCTTTATAACCTAAATCGGTTTGTTGGTATACCAGTAAATCAACTTCATCACCCTGATTCAAATCGGGCTCACCAATATCAATAAACTTGTCAAGCTTAGTCGATGCGGCTATCCTGTTTGTTTTTTTATCGTGGTATACATATACAACATACCATTCGCCGGCTTTCATGTCTTGTTTTTGTTCGCCGAACGGCACAAATAAGTCCTTAGGCAAACCCCAGTATAAAAAAGCTCCGACTTTATCTACATGCAATACTTGTAAATAAGCAAAACTACCGACTGTAACATAGGGTTTTAAAGTAGTTGCCAGTAAACGGTCTTCCGAATCGAGATAAATAAACGCATACAAATCATCATTCGGCTTGGTATCTTTCGGAACATACTGCTTGGGCATTAAAATTTCGCCAGCTTCTCCACCATCCAGATAAATGCCGAAATCAACTTCTTTTATAACTCTCAGTATATTGTATTCCCCTATCTTTATCATAAAACAAGTAATTGAAAATTGAAAATGAATAATGAAAATATTTTATCTACGATAAAAGTTTAGATTCTGTTTAAATTTGTCTCAATAATAATTTTATGGCAGCCAATTAGCATTTAGTTTTTCTTTTTTTCTTTCTTCTGTACTTTTACCTTCGGTGAGCTCGCATAGCTCGGTTGGCTTGATTCAAAAGTACCAAAAAGTCGAGACCGGCTAACGTTATTCAGCTTTTCAAGGACAAGCTTTTTACTTCGTAAGAACGCCACTTGGTCGAGCTTAGATTTAAAATTTCTCTTCCAAATTTTTTATACGTGGAAAAGGGAACAGCCTGGACTCCGCAGTCAGGATATCCACTTGTTGTGTTAAAGCCGCTGGTTAAAACAAATAGACTCTTAATCTTGATACTTTTTCGTTTTAACGAGTTTTTCATCCAATAGCATTTTTTTGCAACATCTAGATTTGCCTTTTCATTCTCGATTAATACCGGATATCCAGAGACCTCATATTATCAAAAATAATTTGTCCGACGGCATAACGCATAAGCCACTTATGGTCGGCAGGAATAACACGCCAGGGAGCATAGTCGGTCGAGGTATTGAGTATTTCGGAATAAGCTTTCATGTAATTATCCCAATGCTTACGTTCTTCAATATCACTTAATGAGAATTTCCAGCTTTTTGATTCGTCTTCCAATCGTGCTATAAAACGCTCCTTTTGTTTGTCTTTCGATACATTTAAAAAGAATTTAAGGATAATTGTCCCATTTTCGACTAAATGACATTCAAAATCATTTATTTAGCGGAAACGCATCTTTCAAAAATCATTACCGACATCTTTGATATTTTTAATTGACGAAAGCTGCTGTTTCAGTATAATTTCAGAATGTATCCGGGTTATTAAAACTCTTATAATGCGAACGGTTGAAAATACCGATACGTCCGCGTTCAGGAAGTTTATCATAAATACGCCATAAATAATCATGGTCGAGTTCCTCAGACAACGGTTGTTTAAATGTAAATACTTGACAATCTCGCGAGTTAAGCCCCGACATAACATGCTTAATTGTTCTATCTTTTCCGACAGCATCCATTACCTAGAAAATCAATAACATCGAATAACGGTTAGGCACATAAAACACGTCCTGCAACCCGATCATTGTTTCGATATTTTCGGACAGCAATGCTTTTGCATCTTTCTCATTTAGTCTCGCAGTAAACGCTGTATTAAAATCCGATACTTTGTGCCATTTACCAGGCTCAACTATAATGTGTTTAAAAAAATTTATCTTCCATAACGACTCCTCTTGTTTATAATTCTATATTCTATATTAATTTGAAAATGTGTTGACGGTTAAGGGTTAATTGCGAAGTGTGAAATGATCATTGTTGATGTGATGAATTTGTTTCTCTGCTTATTTGTTAATCGTGAAAAAGGATATGTGTATTGCGTACAGGTATTGTGATTTTTAGCATATCATATACCCAATTTAAAAAGTCGCGATACTTGATACCATTTTCAACTTTTGAAAGCATACAGCCTAATATACTGTGCCGTTCAATATCACCTTATCAATCAGATTTTGGGTATAAGCGTACAGCATATATTCGTATGATGGTATTTCCTTTGTAATAAATACATTAGCATCCTTACCCTTGGCAATGCTGCCATGCGTATCGCTGATACCCATAGCATAAGCCGAATTTATAGTTGCAGCATTTATGGTTTCTTCGGGAAGCATGCGCATTTTTATACAGCCTAACGACATTACAAATTTCATGTTACCCGATGGAGACGAACCAGGATTATAATCAGATGCCAAGGCTACAGGCAAACCAGCCTGAATCATTTTACGCACAGGTGGATCCACCATGTCTAAAAAGAATGCGGCGCCCGGCAATAATGTCGGCATGGTTTCCGATTTTAACAGG
Organism: Prevotellaceae bacterium; assembly: GCA_031263585.1. GTDB lineage: Bacteria > Bacteroidota > Bacteroidia > Bacteroidales > UBA932 > JAISFN01. The sequence goes on from JAISFN010000057.1 coordinate 5,109, forward strand.
CATTCTATCTCCTCATCTCCTGTATATTCCAAATGATCAACCGATAAGGCATTATATTTAACGCCAACTTGTATGCCTCCCGATTTTGCCAGTTCGTTAGCATGAATTTTAGTACGCATGCCGTATTTCATACCAGCCATTAATATTCGCTCGGTTTCTTCAGTCGTAAAAAAGCCCTCGTCGCAAAAAACATCGATAAAATCGGCTAAATCTTCGGCTGCTATCTGCGGAATCATTTCATTGATAATTAAATTCACATAATCTACCTGACGCCCCTTGTATTCGGCAGGAACCGCATGAGCGCCTAAAAACGTAGCTTTTATGGTGATAGGAGCCGATTGGTGTAACCGGCGAATTACCCGCAACATTTTCAATTCATCCTCGGTAGTCAGTCCATAACCGCTCTTTATTTCGACTGCCCCCGTACCTAAAGCAATAATTTCATTAATGCGTTTTAACGACTGGGCGAACAATTCGTCCTCGCTGGTATTATGCAGCAATTTAGCCGAATTTAATATCCCCCCGCCGCGTTTGGCAATCTCCTCGTACGATAATCCGCGGATTTTATCAATATACTCGCTCTCGCGACTACCAGCATAAACTAAGTGCGTATGCGAATCGCAAAACGAGGGAAACACCATTTGTCCCGATGCATCAATAATTTGTGCACTGGTTTCCATCACCGGAAGGTTTTCCATTGTTCCGAAATCGGAAATTTTTCCTCTTTTAATCAGTAAAAAAGCATTATCAATACAATTGAGCTTTGCCATATCGGCTCCGGCAACCCATTTACGAGGCTCCTCCTCAACCTGTACCAGTTTCTTTATATTTTTAATTAAAATTGTCATTGCTTTATTATTATTTTTTTATTATCAAATAGTTATTAAAATAATTTATCTACATATTTAGTAAATTTGGCTTCATACTGTAATAACCGGTACTTACATTCGAGACCTCCGGCATAACCCGTAACTTCTGTTTGCACTTACTATCCGGTGACAGGGTACTACAATCCATAATTTATTCTTACTATTAGCAGCCCCAACAGTTCGCATAAGTTTTTCATCGCCTAACTGTTTGGCAAATTCACTGTATGAAATAGCTGTACCGTAGGGTATATCGAGTAGTTTTTGCCATACCTTTTGCTGAAAACCAGTCCTCTCCTGTCTGATTGGGATAGTGAATTCGGTGAAGGTTCCGTTAAAATATTCTCCCTAATTCTTTTACACATTGTTGCGCAAATACAGGTAGCTCGTATAAAGCTTGTTGCGATAAACATTTTTCGCTGTCCTTGACTAAGGTTACAGCTGTAATTCATCAGTCTTAATTTCAATTCAGCCAATGGACGATTGCGCATAGTTTATATATTCGTTTTTACTCATAACGATCGTAATATCACCCTTACGGGACTTGCTTCCAACTCCATGAATTTCAAAGGTAGCGCTATTAACTCGTATCTGCCTTCGGGTACTTCATTTAAATACAAATTTTCGATAATAAGCATTTCGCATTTAAATATATACTTGTGTATTAATGCATCACTAGCATTAACCATATCAACGCTCGGCGTATCAATACCAATCAGTTTAACACCCATCCGGTTAAGGTAATCGATTAGTTCGATACTCGGTATGCGATAACTGTCAGTCCATTCGTCATATTTATTTTCACTTGTTGTACAGAATAATACCCGCTCGGGTAAATTGCCATACCGGGTTATTTCTCCGGGCAATATAGACGTTTTAATTGTCGTATCGACTTTAACTAACTGACATGTACCAATAAAAATATCCAGATCAAGTTCACCGATAGCTTTACCTTGCTCCAAATAATGCAAGGGTGCATCGACGTGCGTACCGATATGGGTAGTAGCCAAAAATTCGGACAAATTCAATTTATCACCCGCTTCGATATGCTGTACAAAATTATATTGCAAAGGCATATCACCTGGAAATACTTTCGTATTCACGGTCAATGGTAACGATATGTCGTATATTTTCTTCAATGCCAATTCTCATTCAGAGTTACTACAAAAATAAGTATTTATTCCTTTTTATACGAAATATCCTGGATATTTTTAGATAAAACCCACCCGCTATAAAGTGGGTAGGTTTATATTTTGCCAAAACTGGCTGATTAGAGTCTATATAGCCAATTATATAAACTATAAAGGATATTCCGAAACTCTCCTCCGGATATCGAATACTTTTACAACTATATTATTATCCTTTTTTCCAGTATCATAACCCTTGCACTTTCCTTCTTATTGCCTCCGCCAATAATTACCGGAAACGGATTATTATTGGCGCTACCCTTTGGATATAAGCAAATTGGCGGGTATGTGCATTAATAGCCGCTACAAAAGCTGAATTTTGCATAAAAAGGTTCCACAATGCTAAATACGGATTATAATATTCAGGTTCTGAGCCGTAACCTGAGATATGGTGTACCAGAACATGCTTTTTAGCCTTTTTAAGTTTTGGTGAATTTACTTCATTCTTCAGTTATTCGGTCTCTTGTTGACGATAAGTGCTAAAATCATTCACATTATGATGTTGTTTTCCCAAGCGTGCTAAATATACAAAGCCGGAATATATGTAAAGCAATCGGGATTAAATACTTTTAAAATACTTTTAAAATACTTTTAAATACTAATTAAAAGCTTATATAAATACGTTTAAACGCCCACGTATTATTTTTGAGAAACAGCTGGTTTTACGGCATACCCTGCGGATACGATGCCTCAGGCGGCAATTATTCCCCTCGGCGCCAACAGTATGTCTCTTTCCTGCACGACGGTCTCCGCCCTTGAATGCTGCCTCAATCGTCGGCAGCAATACTTCCGCAGTTTACGCCGGAATCCGACAATTTTTTCCCAAGTCTTTGGCTGTTCTTATTCCCGTTTTCCCCACGCTGCAATTCCGCCTTTTCCCTGTGGTCGGCATAGATGAAGTCTGGCGCTTTTCTTCCCCGCATACGTCCAAAATCCGCCTGCTTCCGCACAGCCGTAATGTTTTGTTCGGGCTGAATTAGATGCCGGGAGCATAGCGAGACCGGCAAGCGTTTATTGATGCTGATGTTGCCGATTCCGGCGGCA
>JAISFN010000193.1 GCA_031263585.1 Prevotellaceae bacterium
TAATTATTGTATTTAAATTGAATTCCGCTATATATCTTCACGCAATATACAAAACTTGAAAGCTAGTCGAAACATCGCATGCTCTATTTAAAAATAACCGCCGCGTTTATATCCTGTAAGTACGTTCTCTCAATTATTTTATATTATTCATTATTTGTAAGTGTCTTGTTTATAGATATTTTATAGTTTTAATAGTATAAACTAATTTCGCAGATGTACTTAAAATAAATTAACTTAAAGTGTTATAAAATCGGTTGTAAAGTTAAAAAAATTAAATCAAATACAAAAAAAAATGTTTAAATTCTTGGATTTTATATGCGTTTTCGGGAACAAAATAAAATAGTTATCTGTTGTGCATTTAGCACAAATTGATTTTTAGATTATTAGATTATTAATATTACTGTTCAACACGAACAGGTTTATATATTGAATGAGTGTAATTGTAGTAATTTTAGACAAAATTCTTGTAGCCAGTCCTTCAAATGTTTTAGCAAAATTTGTGTTCATTAAAAATTGTCCGTTCAGTTGCGATATTAAGGTTTCAATTCGTTAGCGTTTACGGCGTTTAGTAGCTGAAAAATCAGCTTTATTTCGTTGATTTTTTGCATTGAAGAAATCTAATTGATAATCAGCGCTAATATAACCTCTGTCGCCAATGAGTTCGCAGCTATTGAGATTATATTTGACATCTGTTAGATAATTGACACCGTGCACACTCGCAGACGTAAAATCAAAAGAATGAATAAATGTTTGAGCGTTTTGCACGAAGCAATTTGCAAACTTCAACGGGACCCGAATCAATAATAAAAAGATTGCTCAAATGGCTAAATTTTGTGCTCATGCACTGACGGATATTTTCGATGTAAGAAGAAAGTTTTCGACGGCGTTTATTGTAGTTGCTTCGTTCGATTTTGTCTTTGTGTCTTTGAGATATGTATTTTCAATAACTTTAAACAATTGTAGTTCAGAGTTTTGTATCATATATTCGGCAGTCAAATCGAGGGCTGATAATTCCAAATTAGACAGTTTGGCTTGTCTAATTTGTTTGAAACTTGTAATATGCGAGCAATTTTCTTGCAATGTCTTTAAAATAATTTCGTAATTCTGTATCAGATTGTTCATTATATTAATTACTTTAATCACAATTAAATATGCAAATTTTGGCCAGATGAACAATCTTTTTTATTTAATTCTCTAAATGCAAAACAGGTTTTTAAAAGCATTTTAAATGCTTACTTAAATACGTTTAAACACCCACGTATTATTTTGGAGAAGCGGCAAGTTTTACGGAATGCTCGCCGGATGCGATGCCTCAGCCGGCAATTATTCCCCCCGATACCTACGGCATATTTCTTTCCTGTACGATGGTTTTCGCCCTTGAATGCGGCCGCAAAGCTATCCCAATCATCGGAGGCAATACATCCGCAGTTTACCCCTGAATCAGACAAGTTTTTCTTCAAGTCTTTGGCTGTTTTCATTCCCGTTTGCCCCAGACAAATGCTACGATTTCGCCACTATCCCTGCGGCAGGCATAGATAAGCCAAAGCTTGGCGCTCTTCTTCCCTACATAAGTCCAAAACTCATCGTTAATATTTGCAAGCCTATCCAAACAATAGACATTATATTCAATAAGATTTTAAATCAATGATTATTAATTATAATTTTTAAAACTTGATGAAAATAAGATAAATATAAAACAACATATATTATAAGTTACTTATAATAACATCAATAATCTTTTATTGAATATAAACTCTAGCACTTAATTATTCTTGTTGTAAAACTTTATAGCCTAAGCATTCCAATTTCAATCTCATTTTTTCATCAAAATGAATCATTTTATTGAATACCAGAGAATAATAAGGAAATTCGCGCCGGACTCGATAAGTTTTCCGGAGATATTCAAATATTTCTGAATCAGCATGTAATAAAGAATCATCCGTTAAAATATCGTACGATATGGGAATTATATTTTGAAGTAATTGCTGGAAACCGCTATAAACAAAATTTATATTCACATTGGTATTTCCGGGCAAAGGCAGTTCTTTAACAGTCCACTCATTAAGCGGTAAAGCGAAAAAACGGGATACCGATTGTACAGACATCTCTGTTGCTTTTGCTTTTCCATCGGTTGAATAACCGGCTATATGCGGAGTAGCAATATCAACCAACGATAATAATGCTTTATCAATATCCGGTTCGTTTTTCCATACATCCAGCACGGTGGCTCCGACTTGTTTGTTGCCGATAGCTTTTTTCAATGCGTTTTCGTCAATTACTTCGCCTCGCGATGAGTTAATTATAATAGCTCCAGGCTTCAACTTCATAGCAAACGCATCGTCAAACAAATGATAGGTTTTATATCTCCCTTCACGTGTCAAAGGGGTATGAAAGCTTATGATATCGGCTTCGCGGGCAATTGTATCAATTGAAGTAAATTCCGCTTTGGTTTCCAGTTCTTCCCGAGGAGGATCATTCAATAAAACTCTCATATTTAATAACCCTGCTATATTGTTTACTGCCGAACCTACATGTCCCACCCCAACTATACCGATTGTTTTGCCGGACAATTCGAATTGCTTGCGGCGGGCAATTTCAAGTAAAGCCGCCAATATGTATTGCCCCACCGAATTTGCGTTACAGCCGACGGCATTGCTCCATTTAATACCATTGGCATTGCACCAGACCGTATCAATATGATCATAACCGATTGTTGCCGAAGCTATATATTTAACTTTAGAGTCTTTAAGCAAAGTGGTATTACATTTTGTGCGCGTACGCACAACAAGGGCGTCTGCATCCTTCACGTCATTACGCGTTATTTGTTTGCCCAGCAGATAACAAACCTGCATATAAGGCTCAAAAACACCTTTTATAAACGGTATATCCTCGTCAATTACTATCTTCATCAAATAAAAAACAGATGTTACAAACTAAGTCCTTAAAAGAATTTATTGCTATATTTTGTCATTGCCTTCAGCAAGCTCGATTCTGAGGGAAACGAAGGATCTCTTTATGTGATGAAATATAAGATGCTTCACCGCATTCGGTATGACAATGAAAAATAGAGTATTAATTATTGATTACCACATAAATTACAATAAATATTTACACAAATAACCACTTCATACTATTTATTACCTGTTTATTATCAATAACCAATGTACAATAAACTATTATCAGTTATTAAAATATTCGACCTGTTTCTTTTTGGATAATTTTTTTATGACCTCTTCTACCGAATGATCAATCAACGCTTTAATTAAAGGGTCGGGTACATCGCTATCCAAATAAATCGAATTCCACAGTAAGCTACGCGTATGCGTACCTGGCGTAACTCCCATATACTGTTCGCGCAATTCGATCGAGCGGACGGGATCACATTTTAAATTCACCTTAAAAGTTCCGTCTTTATGGGCAATGTTTGTATACGCAAACATTTTATCCATTACCTTAAACACCAGAGTGGTATCGTCGAACGGAAAACTCTCTGTTGCTCCTTTCACCAATAGGCAGTAGTCCCTTAACTCCTCTATATTCATGTTTATAAGGCAAATATTTATCTGTAAACAAAAAAAAAACAATAGGCTCCGCTACGTTAAAAATATAAAAAAAAACAACACGCAAAATAAACGAAAGTAAATGTACAAAAACTTTCTTTTCAATTAGTAATCAGCCTATAACAAAATACAATTTTTTGAAGCTCTGCTTAATAAGTATCAAAATTAGACGATAATCTGTAATAAATTTTCATCAAAAATTATTTTTTTACTTTCAAATTATAGTTTAAAAACATGTTTTTAGAAAAATTAGTAAGACTTATATCGTTCTGATTTGATTTTTATATATCTTCGATGCTCTAATTTTAATCAATTTTTAATTGAAAGTCATACTATGGCAAGGGAAATCAAGTTCAGTCTCCTCTACCGAGACATGTGGCAATCATCAGGAAAATATGTTCCTCGGGTTGATCAATTAACTCAAATTGCTCCTGTTATTATTGATATGGGCTGTTTTGCCCGTGTCGAAACCAATGGCGGCGCTTTTGAACAGGTTAATCTTTTATTCGGCGAAAACCCGAACAAAGCTGTGCGTGAATGGACAAAGCCGTTTAACAAGGCAGGCATTCAAACACATATGCTTGAGAGAGGTCTTAACGGATTACGAATGAATCCAGTTCCTGCGGATGTCCGTCAGTTAATGTTCAAAGTAAAGAAAAAACAAGGCACGGATATTTCTCGTTCGTTCGACGGATTGAACGACACCCGAAACTTGGAACTTTCGGTTAAATATGCCAAGGAAGCCGGGATGATTTCGCAAGCTGCGTTATGTATTACACATTCTCCTATTCATACAATTGAGTATTACATGAATATGGTGGATAAACTGGTTGAATTCGGCGCCAACGAAATTTGCCTGAAAGATATGGCAGGGATCGGTCGTCCGGTATTTTTGGGCAAGTTAACCAAAGCTATTAAAGATAAATACCCACACATTATAGTTGAATACCACGGCCACTCGGGTCCGGGATTTTCAGTGGCATCTATGCTTGAAGTTGCCCGCGCCGGAGCCGAATATATCGATGTGGCTATGGAGCCTTTGGCATGGGGAATGATTCACCCCGATATAATTACCATACAGGCAATGCTGAAAGATGCCGGATTTAAAGTTCCTGATATTAACATGAAAGCTTATATGGAAGCCCGTGCGTTTACCCAAAGCTTTATTGATAACTTTTTAGGCTATTTTATCGACCCCTCGAATAAGCAAATGACATCGTTGCTGGTTGGCTGTGGGTTACCCGGCGGCATGATGGGTTCGATGATGGCGGATTTAAGGAATATGCACGGAGCTATCAACATGGCGTTGCACCAGAATAAAAAACCGGAAGTATCCTTAAACGACCTAGTAGTCCAATTATTTCAGGAGGTTGAGTATATATGGCCTAAATTGGGCTATCCCCCGTTGGTAACCCCGTTCAGCCAGTATGTGAAAAATATTGCCCTGATGAATATTTTCTCTATGGCAAAAGGCGAACCCCGCTTTTCGACAATTGATAAGGACAGCTGGAATATGATACTCGGCAAAACTGGCGAATTACCCGGTCAATTGGCTCCCGAAATTATTGAATTAGCCAAACAACAAGGGTACGAGTTTTATACTGGTAATCCGCAGGACGTTTTCCCCAATCAATTGGATGTGTACCGCAAGGAAATGAAAGAGAACAAGTGGGATTTCGGGCAAGATGATGAAGAATTGTTTGAACTGGCCATGCACGACCGCCAGTATCGCGACTATAAATCGGGTGTGGCTAAACAACGTTTTAACCATGAGTTGGAACAGGCTAAAGCAAAAGCCAATGCGCCTATCGTAGTAAGCCGCCCTATAGTTGAAATGCCTAAATTTGATGTTGCAAAAGTTCAGAAAATGTACCCGAAAGCACAACCGGTTCAGGCCCCCGCACGTGGACAGGTTATTTGGCAGTACAATGTTGAAGATAAGTCGACCGCCCCAGTTGTTGGTACAAAATTTAAAGAGGATGATATAATATGCTATGTTGAAGCTTATTACGGGCTTGAGCCTGTAAAAGCCAAAGCCGATGGCAAGATTGTACAAATTGAAACGCAACAAGGCGCCAGAGTCGAAAAGAACGAAATACTTGCGTTTATCGAATAGTTTAAAAACAAATGAATTAATATAAAAATAAGGTATTCTCCAACGGATGCCTTATTTTTATAGGGTAAATGCCTGACATTATATTTCATACCGGATTACCTACAGCGAGTTCGCAAAGCTTGCTTGTTTCGGGTCTTACTCTAGCAATAATGCATTAAATCAATATTTTACGCCATTTCGAATTGTATATTTGTTTTTCAAACTAATAAAAATGAGTATGGCGTGCATATGCCGGTTGCCATTTTAGGTAAAAGATGGTAATTGCTGAAAAACTAATAAACATGAAAGCCTGCATACCACCCATCGCTCGAAGTTCCTCTTCTTGCGCCGATTGGCCGGATAGATGTTCTATGTTCTGCTGTCTCTCCTTCATAAAGTAACATTCATCGGCCTTACCTAATTAAGGTTCTGACTTTCCCCTACCAGCTCGTGATACGGTACTATGGCGTCTGCTGACTTCTCACGGTAAATCTTGTTTCAACCGTTTACTTTTTAATAAGACAAACGTCCGTGAGACATCCCCTGTTATAAACGACTACTTTTATCTCGTGTGCCCGCTGAATTTACTGCTCATAGATTCGGATAGTTATGGGACTTCGTTTTGTTTAGCAAACTTGTCCTCCATGAGCAGCCTTATAATCAGTTTCTGTTCGTAGAGCCGAAACTTTGCCGCCAACTTCCTTCGGGTTCCACCTCACGATGGAACACCTTTGCCTTTGGCTAACGATTCCCACGATCATGGCTCGTTCGAGACTTATTCCCTATAGTAGTCGCCCCTACCGGTCGAACTAAAAAGAGGTTATCTCATCGCGAGATAACCTCTTCCGTAATCCATCCTATACCATTTTTATTTAAGAAATTGATCACTGTTTTTTATGAAACGAACTAGGAGGATTTATTTTTCATAATAAATATTCTCATTTATTACTTCCGGTATCCTTCATTTTGATATATATCAGGATTAATGTCTATTTCGCTTCTGCCAATTGGTAATATAATGCGGTGTTCATTCCAACTTACCACTTTAACTTCCTGATCTGAAAGTATTTCAGGTCTTGTAACAGTTAATCCTAAACGGATGATGTCGTTAAAACGATTTCCTTCGCCAACCAATTCTTTACGTCTTTCGTCGAGGATTAATATTTCAGTAGCCACAACGTCTGTTGCCGCTGGATTAGCTCTTTGCCGTATAGCGTTTAAATATTTATTTGCGGCAGCCTGATCTTTAGCCGGTTTTTTCAAAGCAGCTTCCGCAGCTATTAAATAAACCTCCGACAAGCGAATAACATTGATATTATTTGTCATCACGCTGCCATCTCTTCCCGGATACTTCATAAGGTAGCTTTCCGCTGTCCCTAGTCTATCAGTACCCAACAGTTTTAATCTGACATCATCAGGATCAGATTTTAAAAGAGCACGGAATCCGTCAGTTATAACAAGATCGCCATAGCCATTGGGATCGAAAACATATCCCACTGTTTCCCTATCTGCATCACCAACATCCTGGGAAGAATTGACTAATGCAAAAAGAGACTCTTTTTGAAATTCTAATCCCCATGAATTTACATATTCTGCATTAGGAGTCAAGGAGAATAAACTTGCATTTCTAATCACATCGTCAGCCGTAGTAAACGCTTTATCCCATTCACCCATAGTGAGATATACTCTTGCCAATAAAGCTTTTGCCGCCCAAACATTCAAATATCCGTCACCATAATTATCTTTACTGCGCGAAGCAAGTGGCGGATATAAAGAAATAGCCTTGGTTAAATCGTCAACAATCTGAATATATGCCTGCTCAACTGTACTACGCTGTAGTTTTGCAAAAGTGGGGACAGGTTCAGTTACTATTATAACGCCATGAGCGCTTTTATTTTTGAGGTAAGGCTCCCCGTATTTACGAACAAGTTCGAAATGCATAAGAGCTCTTAAGGCATATCCTTGAGCAAAAATATTTTTAGCAATATTTTCTTCATTAGGACCAATTGCAACAGCGTTGTTTTCAAAAGCCTGTATCAAGTTATTAATCCGGCCAAGCCTACTGTAAGGGTAAGTCCAAAAATTAGGTTGAGCTGTTTCCGGCGAAATATGACTGAAGCGATAAAATGCATTTCCTCTTCCTCCTGCCAAATCGGTATTCTTCATATCTTCACCTCTCAAGTCTCCCCAAAATATATAATTTGCATTATACATATTTACACTCTGGAGTCCATCATATATACCATGCAACGATGCGTTGGCATTAGCAATATTAGCAAATGCATCTCCGCCATTAATCCCATCACTTGGAGTAACATCCAAAAAATCAGAGCATGAAGTCAATGTTATAAAAAATGATGCAAACAAAATTATTACTGCGCTTTGCAGTTTACTGTATAAATGTTTCATTTCTCAATCCATTAATTAATTAAACTTAAAATCCTATTTCTATACCAAAAACAATTGTTTTTGTTTGAGGAAATGACCAACCTACAGAATAAGTAACCGGGATTTCCGGATCGAAAGGATGATCGTTCTTCCATGTCAAAAGGTTTGTACCCGAAACGTTTATTCTAAAACTACTTAATCCTACTGGTTTTAAGAGTTTTTCAGGTAAATTATAGGCTAAACTAATCGTTTTTAAACGTAAATAGTTATTTTTATACATCCATCTGTCAGAACCATAGTTATAGTATTTATGGTTATAAACACGTTTTGGGTTCGATGCCACATCGCCGGGTTTTTGCCACCGGTCAAGCTGGCTTGCCGCATTCATTGTAGATACATTATAACCATCATTTCTCGTGTAAACATTCTGACCATCATATAATTGCCCTCCCAAGGAGAAACTAAATAAAAAGTTGAGTTCGACGCCTTTCCATGTAAAATAATTACGAATACCGCCAACTATCTTAGGATCAATATTATGATGCGTTCTCACCGACAATGATGGGTCATTGGTTATTGATTTATCAATACCTGTAACCCTTCCCTGGTCATCTAAAATTTCGGAATTTTTAACCCACAACATGTCTCCGTTAGCAGGATCCACGCCTGCCCATTCACGCGTATGTACCGAATACCTTGAATAGCCTTCTTCCAATCTGTAAATACCGTCAGGAGAAGGTTCCCCGTTATATAGTTTTTCAATTCTATTTTTATTGTGCGACAAGGCCAGGCCTGCTGTCCAATTAAAATCTCTGTTGCGTATAATGTCTACATTTATGTCCAATTCAATCCCCTTATTGCTCATTTCGGCTACATTGCGTAATGTAGAGCTAAAACCTGTTACACTGGATATCGGAGTATCGAACAATAAATCTTTAGTTGTCCTGTTATAATAGTCAAAAATAATAGAAACGCGGTCGAACAAACGTACATCTAAACCAAGGTCAAGAGTATAGTTTTTTTCCCAAGCTAAATCGGGGTTTGGAACACGTGATGGTCTCATACCCGGAATGCCGTTGTAGTCAGTTCCATAAGTATATAAATCCATGTGAGCGTATAAACTACTGGGCAAAGTTCCGCTAACGCCATAAGAGCCTCTTATTTTCAAATCCTTAACAAAGCTAACATTACTCATAAAGGATTCTTCGCTGATTCTCCAGGCTCCTGAAACCGACCAGAATTTACCCCACCGGTTATTCGACCCTAATCTTGTACTTCCATCTGTACGGAAAGTACCTCCTATAATATATTTACCATCATAAATATATTCGGCATTTGACAAGAAAGAGAGTAAACGGTCATCATCATGTCCTGATGCCGCAGTCATCGGTTCAGCAGCATTTTCCAATTCCCACAAACCTAACGGAATATTTCTACCGACAGCATAAGTGTACCTGCTCGATTTTTTATCAACATCCCAACCTGCTAAAACAGCTATTTGATGTTTCTCCTTGATTGTAGTAGAATAATTTAATACGGTTGATGAATACAATTGCTCCCTTTGTTCCGGAATCATAATGGTAAGCCCTTTATGGGTCGCTCCGTTATTAGAGTTTGTCGGCCATGTTGTACGCCCGTTATTCAGTATAAAATTGTAACTAATTGTCTGTTTCAAAGTCAAACCCTCAATAATGTCGTAACTAGCCCATGCTGAATTATTGCTTTGGAAAACTGTGTTTCCATTATAATCCAAATCGAGGTCTTTTGCCAAGTTTGGTAAATTACGCAAAAGCGCGCCTTCGTAAAAAGTACCGTCTTCATTATAAATTGGCACATTAGGTTTTAACCAATAGTTAACGCCAAACCATGGATTAGCATAAGCTGATCCTTCGGATGTTACACGTTGATCAACATTAGACAGGTTGATATTGGCGCCAAATTTTATTTTATCTTTAGTATAATTATAATTAAAACGTGCTGTATAGGTTTTCATTTTCGAATTTTCAACCATTCCCTGATCCTTCCGATAAAGGAAAGAAGCAAAAAATCTGTTTTGAGAATCCCCGCCCTGTGCAGAAATTTCATAGGTTTGCACATTACCTTTGCGGAATAATTCATCTTTCCAGTCCGAATATTTAGCTTGTTTTGGAGAGTAATTGGCAGCATTAGCGTCTGCCCATGCTTGAGCTTCTTCATATGAATCTCCCGCATCCATTGCATAGTTTCTTAAGGCCTCAACAAGTAATTCATTCTGTTGATCTCCGCTCACAATAGGTCTGTTTTCCACAGCCCAATCAGAAACCCCCCAACTTCCCCGGAAGTTAAATGCAATTTTACCCACTTTACCTTTTTTAGTAGTAATCAAAATAACCCCGTTCGCGCCTTTCGAACCATACAATGAAGCGGCCGCGGCATCTTTAAGAATTGAGATATTCTCGATATCATTAGGGTTAAGTCCTACTAAAGCGCTTAAACTTTTTGAGTCATTGCTTACTCCTGTAACTGAGATATCTCCGGTAGTAATAGGTATCCCGTCCACAACATATAGCGGAGTATTTGATGCGTTGAAAGAGCCTATGCCCCTGATGCGAACACCTACTGCCGCACCCGGCTGTCCACTATTCATTCCAACTGCAATACCAGGCGACGCCCCTTGCAGAACCTGCTCGATTGATGCAATAGGCGCGTCTTTTACTATTTTTTCAGGCTTTATAGTAGCCGCAGCGCCTGTAATAGTAGCCCTCGAGGCAGTACCATAAGCAACTACAATTACCTCATCAAGTTGTGTTGCTCCGGGTTCCATAGCAACATTAATAACCGTGCGTCCACTAATATCTACCTCCAGGTCGGTATGGCCTACTTCGGAAAATACTAATGTTGTAGCTGTTGCCGGAACACTTATCGAGTAATTACCGTCGATATCGGTATTTACCCCAATGGTGGTTCCCTTAACAACTACAGATGCGAATGGTATAGCTTCACCGCTCTTTGCATCGCTTACCTTACCGGTAATGGATGTTTGAGCCTGAGC
>JAISFN010000199.1 GCA_031263585.1 Prevotellaceae bacterium
TAAAGACCCATCGGGACGCCTCTGGTTTTCGTGCGAAAGCCGTATTTACTACACCGCCGACGATACTTTACGGCTGTTTATGGAATTTCCGAATACAATAATCGGAAATATACGCTATATGCAAAACGGTATGCTTGTCATATCAGACAATACCGGAATACGCATAATAGATACAAAGACAAAACGCATTTTAACTTTCGACTACAGCAATGGATATTCGGCAGGCGAGCCAAGTTGGAATACCATGTGCGAAGATTACGATGGTAATATATGGATGGGAACGCAAAGCCCTAATGTATTAAAGTTTAACCCGTCGAAACTAATGCGGCGTAATGATACGCCCTTGCTTTATATCACATCGGCACAATACTCGGCAAACAACGTCGATATGATAGAATTTCAAAATGGCGCTTCGTTGAAACACAGTCAGCGTAACTTTCATTTTTCGTACATAGGGCTTTGTTATTCCGATCCGCACAGCGTGCGCTATCGCTACCGCCTTATAGGCTTTCAGGATGAATGGTCGCAGCCAACCGCCGCACGGGATGTTACGTTCAACAATCTTTCGCCGGGTAATTATGAATTTCAAGTTGTTGCCGATACAGGTTCTTCCGATTTGGAAACGATTGTCATTACAAAAACATTTACCATTTTACCTGCATTTTGGCAAACCCTGTGGTTTTACACATTATGCATTTTGTTATTTATCTTGATAACAGGATCTATTTTGTACAGTTATATGAATGAAAAGAATAAGAAAAAAATAGCCGCTCTTGAACGGCAAAAACAGCTAAACAATTTACAGATACAGTCGATACGTTTACGTTCTATTCCTCACTTTAACGCCAATGTGCTTGCAGGAATAGAATATTACATTATGAACTTTTCGAAAGAAGAAGCCAATCGTTATCTTTCAATGTATTCATCGTTCACCAATATCACGCTCAACGATGTTGACCGTCATGCGCGCACGCTCGAACAGGAAATACAATATATTGAACTGTATTTGAACCTCGAAAAAATGCGTTTCAGCGATAATTTTGAGTTTAATATAGAGATGGATAACGATGTTGACAAAAAAATAATGCTGCCTAATATGATTTTGCATACGCACTGCGAAAACGCAATCAAACACGGACTTCGCGCCAAAAAAGACAAACGACTTTTGAACGTACGGATATTGTCGCTGCACAATACTGACGAAATTATTATTATAATAGAAGATAACGGAATAGGACGCGAAGAGGCAAAACTCCTGCAAACACAAGGCAACCGGCAGGGACTGAACATCCTGTCGCAGCAAATACAGCTGTACAATCAGATGAACGATAAAAAAATCACACAGCGCATTATCGACCTGCACGACAGCGATAACCGTTCGCTTGGCACACGCATAGAGATTATCGTACCCAAAGAGTTTGATTATGAGTAAAAACAAGAATGTAAATGGCAGTATATGATTATTATTAGCCTAAAAACCAGCAACAATGAAAAAATACACAGCCGTAATAGTTGAAGATGAGCGTTTGCCTTTGTTAAGTTTAATTCAAAAATTGAACGAATATCATCCCGATATTGAAATTGCAGATACTTGCGGCGATGCTGAAACCGCTCTCGAAAAAATATTGAAAATAAAACCCGATTTACTGTTTTTGGATATTCAATTGCCGGGTAAAAATTCGTTATGGTTGATTGAACAATTAAACGCAGCGCTGGAAGCAATGCCTTATATAATTTTTACAACTGCATACAAAGAAACCGATTATCTTTTACAGGCAATCAAATTTCAGGCAGTCGATTATCTGTTGAAGCCTGTGAATATTGTAGATTTGGCAAAAGCCATAATAAAGATGAAAAAAATATCAAACGAAAACATCAATATTCCTGAACGTAAATATTCATTCCATACGTTCAATTCGACATTAGTAATATATGCGTCGGAAATAGTGTATTGCGAAGCCGAAGGCAATTATTGTAAAATGTTTACATCAAAACATAACGAAGAAGCGATTTTTGAACGTTTGGGCGAAGTAGAAGCAAAATTACTTCCGTCGGGACTGTTTGTACGAGCGGGAAAAAGCCATTTGATAAACAAAAAAGCCATTTACAAATTAAATACACGAAAACAAACATGTTTTCTGAAAACATCAGTTGATATGTTTTACGAAGTAAATCTGTCGGCGGGAGGTTTTGCCGCACTGAAAGCCGAATTTTAAAAAAAAAGTTTTAGAAAATTTACGACAAACCATCTCTAATTTCAGCAATAACATAAGCGATGCCTCCGATAAAAATTAAATTATCTTTTTGCTCTAATTTTCGTACATATATGACAATGCATCTTTCACATTAGGAATTATTTTGCCTTGCAGATTTGCAGAAATGCATTGCTGCGCCAAATCGGCGGCAGGCATTGCACGCGGAATATTGGCATTGGTGAAAATATAAAATGCATCTTGTGATAAAAACGGCAAAACAGAATCTAAATCCTTGTCGCCAACTATTCCAAAAATGAAAAACAGTTTGTTGCATTTGACTAATTTCAATTGCTCCAAGCGTATTCTGCAAACCTATCGGGACAACGGCACGCTGGCCTATACGCAAATTAAGCATAAAATATTCTACAAACCCGAAGATGAGGAAATAGCTATTAATAAATATGATGGCGTTCTCCAAACTATGCTAACTTAGACAAAACCGAGATTGAAAAACTATTTAAAATTAGAATAAAATATTTATTATCAGTTATTTGCTTAAATGATATTTCGTATCTTTATGGACATCAACGCATAAATAGCGATGACAAATTATTCGGCCAAGTTAACCGGCAGCCAATGCGCTGCAATGATACAAGTAATTGGCGGCGCCCGCAAGCGTAAACACCTATTGCGCGAAATATTGAATGCTGTTTTTTACCTGCTAAAGACTGGTTGCCGACGGCGCATGCTGCCATGCAGTTTTCCGGAACAGCAACCGGCCTATTAGTATTTTTCACGATGGAAAGAAGAAGGTACATTCAAGGAAATGTATGAAAATTTGCGGGACAAATGCCGGAAACGGCAAAAAAGCGTCGGCCCCCAGTGTGGGACTGATAGCTAGCCAAAGCGTGAAGACCACCCGCGTGTGAGGCGAAAGCCGCGGCGCGGACGGCGGGCAAAAGATAAGGGGACGCAAAAGGCACATCATCACGGATGCCAATGGTTTACTGCTGGCGATTGAAATACATGCGGCAAACGAAAATGACGGCAAGGCCGGTTTCAGGGTAATCAAATCCCTGGCCGGACGTTTTGAGCAGATGAAGAAGATTTACGCCGACGGGGGTTACCGGAGCGAACCGGCAGAAAATGTCAGAAATGATTTCGGGAGGGATATGGAAATCGCCTTACGGTCAGACAAACTAAACGAATTTAAGCCCCTGCCCAAACGACGGGTCGCGGAGGGAACTTTTCATGGCTGGAAAATTTCCGCAGGCCGACTAAAGATTACGAGTACAAGGTTTCTACAAGTGAGATTATGATACATCCGGCTTTTTCCGCTTTGATGTTCAATAAAGTTTATTCACAATAAAATTTAAATAGGTTCTAAATTCTGCGGACTAAAACAAAAAGAATTTATACTGTCAATAAATACCACATTGTACGCTGATAAATCATCAGGCCATAATACTGCTAACAATTTATTATACTGATAAATATTTAATTTTAATATAAACGAGGGTGTCCAAAAAGTTTTGGATACCCTTTTTTATTGCCTTATTTTTCACTATATTTAAGTCATAAATCAAAGACACTCATTGCTTTAATGGCAAGATATCATGGAAACCCTATAACCAAGGTCAAGGTGTTCTTTTTCCGGTAAGCATAGCTAGCAAAATCCCCGAAGATCACCCCGTTCGCTTAGTCAATCATATTGTTGACGAGCT
>JAISFN010000201.1 GCA_031263585.1 Prevotellaceae bacterium
TTACTTGGATAATGTGTCACGAATCTTTAATGTATTGAATAACATAAAGATACGAAATAATTACCAAATAATCAATGGATTGCCAGTATTTTATTTGTTAAAATTTTAGACAGACTCAAAGATATATTCCAAGCCCGAAACGTCAACACTAAGCTCTGCGGGTTTTACAGAAAATCTCCACATCTACGCTTCGCTCTGGGTTGTATTTTCTGCAAAAGTGTTACCTTATTCGCCATTTTCATAAGGAAATTGTTTAACAGATAAAAAAAGAAAAAATATATGTTGTGGGTTAATTTGTAGCGAGTTATTTGAGGAAATTCACCGCAAAACGCTAAAATACGCACGGTTACTAACTCGTTACCTCTATCATTGATCTTCTTTGCTTAACGTCTTTTGTTCAATAACTTATCTCTCGAAGATAATTTTTTAAAATAAAATATATGGCTAAAACCAGAAAAATAAAGTCGATCAGGTGGCTTAACTTAAATGTCTCGTTTTTTAAAAACAAAATATTGAAAGCCACAAAAACAACAAGTGTTATAACTTCCTATATTATTTTTAATTGCAATAGTGTAAAGGGGCAGCCGTTACCCTGAAAGCCGATTCGATTGTCAGGCGCTTGGAAAGAATATTCGAAAAAAGCTATGCATCAACTGAATGTTATAACACCGAATAAGGGCTGATTCTCGAACCATTTAAACTCTTTTAGTTTTAAATGCCCACGCCAAACAAACGTCATATAGGCATTCGACGCTATCAATAACAATTATAGTATAAATACTTTGCATTGCAAAAATGTATTTATGAAAAACTGCGTAAAGATATAATTTTAGTTAACTTCACACGTTTAATTTATACATTATTTTTTATGATTATTGATTCGTTAAATGGCTTGGAGCGTTATTGGTTCGCCCATAAAAATTTTGAAAAAGTTTACCGGTTTTTAAAATCGCATGACCTTACGCGCATGGAGGAAGGCAGGTACAAAATTGACGGTGATACTATATATGCCATCGTATCGCAGGACGAAGGCCGCCAGCCCGAAGAAGCCCCGCTTGAAGCGCACGACTCGTATATTGATATACAGGTGTTGATTGAAGGCGATGAAACGATGGGATGGAAAGACCGCAGCGCTTGTAACGATGAAACGGCCAATTACAATACCGAATCGGATATCGTATTTTTTGAAGATATGCCCAGTGTTTATTTTACGCTGGAACCTATGCACGCAGTGGTATTCTTCCCGCACGATGCCCATTCGCCCATGATAGGCAATGGCACAATAAAAAAAATAGTTGTAAAAGTCAAGTTATAGTGGATAATACATTTATTTGGGATGATACCCGCCGGTTTAATTCCTATGCCGGTTATTTTAAACGTACTTTCGGTAAGCGTGTCCAGAAACTGACTATTGATGCTGGCTTTACTTGCCCCAACCGCGACGGCACGGCCGGATGGGGCGGATGCACATATTGCGATAACGATGCCTTTAACCCGTCGTATTGCTCCCCTCAAAAAACAATAATCCAACAAATTACCGAAGGTATCGAATTTCACGCCAAACGCTACCGGCGTGCAACGCAGTTTTTAGCTTATTTTCAGGCATTCTCGAATACGCATGCCCCGCTCGACAAGTTAAAAGAATTATATACTGAAGCCTTGCAACATCCTCAGGTTATCGGCCTTGTTATCGGCACCCGCCCCGATTGCGTGGATGCTGAAAAGCTTGATTATTTTGAGAAATTATCGAGAAACTATTATATTATACTTGAATATGGAGTGGAGACTTGTTACGACAAAACTTTACAACGGATTAACCGATGCCACGACTTTGCCTGTGCCCGATGGGCTATAAACGAAACGGCAAAACGAGGGATAAAAGTCGGAGCACATTTCATATTCGGCTTACCCAGCGAATCGATTGAAGATATGCTCGCCGAAGCCGACATAATTTCGCAACTACCTTTAGATACCGTTAAATTCCATCAATTACAGCTGGTAAAAGGAACAAAAATGGTGCAGGAGTATGTGCAAAACCCGACCGACTTTTGCCAGTTTACAATTGATGAATATATCAATTTTTTTATACGGTTTATTGAACAGTTAAACCCCGAAATTGTAATTGAGCGCTTTGCCGGAGAGGTCCCGCCCCGTTATTTGGCCGAAATAAAATGGCAATTATTACGAAACGACCAACTGTTAACAATGTTCGAGAAACGGCTTGAGTATCTGAATACATATCAGGGACGCTTGTACAAACCCTGTAAAATATAAAAAAGAAGCCGCCTATGGGGAGGCGGCTTCCGCTAAACCCTTCCTGTATCTAAAGTTGATAAATGCTTTTTATGAAACGATCTAGGAGGGCTGTTTTATTTTTATTAATATCCTTTATTCTGTTCTAAAACACCTTTTGCTTTTTCTACATCACCATTAGGTATGGGTAAAGCAAAATAGTTATCAGGATATGTCATTTCAGGAACAGAAGCTCCACCGCGTCCGGCAGGAATCCCTTTTTCGTTTCTGAATAAATCAAAACTGCTATGACCTTCAAAAGCCAGTTCACGCCTTCTCTCTGTCATAATTTCATTTAATAATGCTGTTGCATTAGCAAAATCCGAGGTTTCATAAACTTTACCAGGTTCCGAACGTTGGTGAACTTGGTTCAACAAAGTAATTGCATCTGCATTAACTGTATTTGTACTTTTCACCAAAGCTTCGGCTTTATTCAATAAAATTTCAGCATAGCGAATGATAGGAACCCATCCGTCAGA
>JAISFN010000202.1 GCA_031263585.1 Prevotellaceae bacterium
TTCGGGGCTTTTCGTTTAAACTGGAGGCTGCCTGTAAATGGGCGCCAATCAAAACCGGAGCGCCCAAAAATATTTAATAAAGTTCTTAAAAAAATGGACATTTCATTTTTCCGATTATACATACTGCAAAGATAAACATTACAGACTATACTATTTCCCGAAGAAATTTATTATAAAATATAAGTGGAATAATTTCTATTTCAAAATATTCCTGAGATATTGCGCCGTATAACTTACCTTGTTTTTAATAATCTCCTCGGGTGTGCCGACGGCTAGTACCTCGCCGCCCTTGGTCCCACCATCCTTACCCATATCGATAATATAATCGGCAACTTTAATAACGTCTAGGTTATGCTCAATAACAAGTACGGTATTACCTTTGTCAACCAGGCGGTTTAATACGTCAAGCAATACGCTCACGTCTTCAAAATGCAGTCCGGTAGTGGGCTCGTCAAGGATGTAAAATGTATTGCCCGTATCACGTTTTGCCAGTTCAGCTGCTAATTTTACCCGCTGGCTCTCGCCGCCGCTTAACGTTGTACTAGGCTGTCCGAGCGTAATGTAGCCCAGCCCCACCTCTTTTAACGTTTTAATTTTTTGATAAATGGAAGGAATCAATTCAAAAAAATCGCAGGCATGGTCAATTGTCATATCCAGTATCTCGCTTATATTTTTGCCTTTATAGTGTACCTCTAAGGTTTCGCGGTTATAACGTTTACCATTACATTCTTTGCAGCTTACATAAATATCGGGTAAAAAATTCATTTCGATAATCTGAACCCCTGCGCCCCGACAGGTTTCACAACGCCCGCCTTTTACATTAAACGAGAAACGGCCTGCTTTGTACCCTCGTATTTTAGCCTCGGGGGTTACTTCGAAAAGTTTACGGATGTCGCCGAACACTCCGGTATAAGTTGCCGGATTTGAGCGGGGAGTACGCCCCAGCGGCGATTGGTCGACCTCGACAATCTTGTCTACATTTTCAACCCCTTTTAAACCAGAATGGGGGAGTGGATCCTGCAAACTCCGGTAAAAATGTCGGCTGAGTATAGGATGCAGAGTTTCGTTAATCAAGCTTGATTTTCCGCTGCCCGAAACACCCGTTACACAAATGAATTTACCCAATGGGAAATCGACCGTAACGTTTTTGAGGTTGTTGCCAGTTGCTCCTTCCAACGTAATTTTTTTTCCGTTGCCTTTACGCCGTTTTTGGGGCACGGCAATTGTTTTTGTACCGTTGAGGTACTGCGCGGTTAACGACGGGCTTTCCAATATCTCGGACGGAGTTCCAACGGCCACAATTTTGCCGCCCTCCACCCCAGCATACGGTCCCATATCTATCACATAATCGGCGGAACGTATCATATCCTCGTCATGCTCCACAACAATTACCGAATTTTCTTCATCGCATAAACTCCGCAACGACCGGATTAACTTATGATTATCGCGTTGGTGCAACCCGATACTTGGTTCATCCAGTATATACAATACGTTTACCAGTTTCGATCCGATTTGGGTTGCCAGTCGTATTCGCTGGCTCTCGCCCCCGCTCAATGTGCGGGTGGCACGGCATAGCGACAAATAATCCAACCCTACATCAATTAAAAACGATAAGCGGTCGCAAATTTCTTTCAATATTTCGGTGGCAATGGCTTTTTGCTTTGCATTTAATTTTTTATCGACGTTTTTAAGCCAACCGTGCAGTTCGTCAATGCTCATCGCAACAAGTTCGGTAATGTTTTTATCAGCAATTTTAAATTGCAGGGCTTCTTCCCTCAGCCGTGTACCGTGGCATACCGGGCATTCGATGTATTTTATAAAGCGTTCGACATGTTTCTGGCTTACTTCGGCTTCGTCATTTTGGTAACGGGTGTTAATCATGTTAACAACACCTTCAAAATTCAAAAAGAAAGAAGATGATGTTCCGGCCTGGTCAATCCGGAATGATTCATCGGAGCCGTACAACAACACATGTAAAGCATTTTCTGGTATTTCTTCAATGGGGTCGTTTATGCTGAAACCGTATTTTTTTGCAATGGCTTCGATTTGGTAAAATGTCGATGTATTTTTATAAGCGCCCAAAGGTTGTATTGCCCCTTTTTTAATACTGAGCTTAGGGTTGGGTATTATTTTGCTTATATCGACCTCGGCTACAGTTCCCAATCCACTGCAATTGGGGCATGCGCCCTGCGGCGAATTGAACGAAAAACTGTGCGGAGCTGGCTCGTTATACGAAATACCCGTTGTAGGACACATCAAATGACGGCTATAGTAACGCGATTCCCCTGTCTCCATGTCATAAATCATAATGACATTTTTGCCCTGCTTCATGGCCGTGTTTACCGAGTCG
Organism: Prevotellaceae bacterium; assembly: GCA_031263585.1. GTDB lineage: Bacteria > Bacteroidota > Bacteroidia > Bacteroidales > UBA932 > JAISFN01. The sequence goes on from JAISFN010000202.1 coordinate 2,351, forward strand.
CGCAAGCGTTTTTCATCTTCGGCGGACGGAACAAGCTTATCGACCACTACCTCGATAAAGTGGTTTTTATAACGGTCGAGCTTCATTTGCGATTTTAGCTCACGGATTTCGCCATCAATGCGTACCTGCAAAAAACCTTTCCGGCGAAACTGCTCAAATAACTCTTTATAATGCCCTTTACGCCCTTTGATAATAGGCGCAAGTACAACGGTTTTTTTGCCCCCAAATTTATCAATAATCAGCTGTACAATTTGTTCATCGGTATAGCGAACCATTTCTTCGCCTGTTTCAATCGAATAGGCAATGGAAGCACGGGCATACAAAAGCCGTAAAAAATCGTATATCTCGGTAATTGTCCCTACTGTTGAACGAGGATTTTTATTGGTTGTTTTCTGCTCGATAGATATTACGGGGCTTAACCCGGTGATACTCTCGACATCGGGACGTTCCATATTGCCTAAAAACTGGCGTGCATAAGCCGACAAGGTTTCCATGTACCGGCGTTGCCCTTCTGCATAAATGGTATCGAACGCCAACGACGATTTGCCGCTTCCGCTAAGTCCTGTAATAACGGTAAATTTATTCCGGGGTATAATTACATCGATATCTTTAAGATTGTGTACGCGTGCGCCTTGCACGTTTATTTCTTTTCCTTCACTGCTCATTTAAATCCTTCCTCAAAATAGAACTTACAAAGGTACGAAAAACATTTGTGAGCAACTATACACGATCGTTCAACAGGTATATTGCAAATTCAATTAGTAAATGCAACTGAAGTAAGAAAATACTCGGTTAAGAGTAACCCCCTAGCTGAATTTAAGAAAAGAACAATAGTTTCCCGAACAAATCGTTGGCAGATCCCATCGAGACGGTATTCCAATGGTCAGCCGCGAACAGGTTTACCGGTATATCCGGTCTGACAGAAAGTAGGGAGCAATACTTTATAAACATCTTCGTCACCGGTTCAAACACCGTAAACGACCGGTTGGCGGAAAGAAAGTAGTTATACCCGACAAGGTTTCCATCGATTTTCGAACAGATATTATCAATAAAAAACAACGCTTTGGCGATTGGGAATTCGATACCATAGCCGGTTCCGAAAACAAGGGCTCCATCCTTACAGTAACGGAAAGACAGACGGGTTTCCTGTTGATGAAAAAACTGCCGAAAGGGAAAAGTGCAAAGTCCTTAGCAAGAGAGCTTTTTTACTTTCTCTTGCCCTACAAACGCTGGGAGCGCTCTATTACTTACTTCCGGCAATGGCAGCGAGTTTTACGAGCATAAATATCTTATCCAAGATCTAAACGCAGGTTTCTTCTTCGCACCTCCGTATTCCTCGTTGGAAAGAGGCCTGAATGGGTATACAAATGGACTCGTGAGACAGTATATACCGAAAAAAACAAAACTTTAATGATTTTAATGATGATGATATCAAATCTTTTCAAATTAAAATTAATAAGAGGCTAAGAAAATTGCTTAATTTCGATGCGCCGATAAACTGCTTTTACAAAAATGTTGCATTGCCTAATTGAATACGCTGCCCTATTTTTTATATAATTTATTTTTTGTTGAAATAAAAAATTATTACCTTTGCCCCTCAATTTTGAAAAATACAAAATAAAACTAATTGATGTACGCAATTATAGAAATAGCAGGTCAACAATTTAAAGTTGAGAAAGATCAGAAGCTTTTCGTACACCGTCTTGAGAGCGCCGAAGGTGATTCTGTAAACTTCGATAAAGTACTGCTGATTGACAATGACGGTAAGGTTCAGGTTGGCTCACCTATTATTGAAGCAGCCAAGGTAACCGCTAAAGTATTGAAACACGTTAAAGGCGATAAGGTTATCGTGTTCAAGAAAAAACGTAGGAAAGGCTATGCCAAAAAGAATGGTCATCGCCAACAATTCACTCAAATTCAAATTGAAGCAATTGTTTAACGCTTAAAAATTTCAGTAGAGTATGGCACACAAGAAAGGCGTCGGTAGTTCAAAGAACGGACGCGAATCGCACAGCAAGCGGTTAGGAGTAAAGATTTTTGGCGGGCAAGTCGCTAAAGCCGGCAACATTTTGGTTCGCCAACGTGGAACAGTACACTCCCCCGGCGAAAATGTAGGCATCGGTAAAGATCATACATTATTTGCTTTGGTTGACGGCGTTGTAACTTTTAAGAAAAAAGCTAACGCTAAATCATATGTATCGGTTGTTCCTCAGAAACAATAAATAACCGACACTTGAAAATTATATTTGCCCGGAAGTGTTAAGCTTTCGGGTTTTTTGTTTTTCAGCATAAATATTGCCGAAAACGTGAATTTCTCGCTTAGTTTTTCTAATTTTGGGGATTCAAATTATACTTTCTTTTGATTCTATTAAATTATTAAAAGGATTTATTGCTATATTTTAATTATTATCCTGAGTGAAATGAAGGATCTATTTCTTGCAGAGTTACAAGATGCTTTACTACATTCAGCATAACAAAGAAAAGTGTGGTATTAATTTATTAATTATTATTAGTTGTTTAAAATACGATTATAATTCAAAATCATTTTATGCTCACCATAAAAACAATACGCAATAGTAAGGAACAAGTTATAGAGCGTTTGGCTGTTAAAAACTTTGATGCGGCTACATTGGTAAACGAAATTATTGCCCTTGACGACGAGCGTAAAAATACGCAAACATTGTTGGATAATAATTTAGCCGAACAAAACCGGATAGCCAAAGAAATAGGAATGCTGTTCAAGCAGGAGAAGCAAGCCGAAGCTGAAGCAGCCAAACGGCAGACTAACGAAATAAAAGAACAGTCGAAGGTTTTGGAGCACAAACTTGCAGATGTCGAAAAAACATTGTACGAAAAAATAGTGCTGCTTCCCAATATGCCCAATGTGTTGGTTCCCAAAGGCTCTACTGCCAATGATAATGAAATTGTGCGACAAGGGGGGAATATCCCCGAACTTTATAAAAAAATACCCCACTGGGATTTGGCAAAGCAATACGATATAATTGATTTTGAGTTAGGAAATAAGCTGACTGGTGCGGGTTTCCCAGTTTATAAAGGCAAGGGAGCCAGATTGCAACGCGCTTTAATCGCTTTCTTTTTGGATCAGAATACCGCCGCAGGATATACCGAAGTGCAGCCGCCCTTGATGGTAAACGAGGCATCAGGGTTTGGTACGGGGCAATTACCCGACAAAGAAGGGCAGATGTACCATGTAACCCTCGACGATTATTATTTGATACCGACTGCCGAGGTTCCGGTAACAAACATTTACCGTGATGTAATACTTAATCCCGTCGATTTACCGATCAAATTAACGGCATATACGCCGTGTTTCCGCCGAGAGGCAGGCTCGTACGGTAAAGATGTACGCGGGCTAAACCGTTTGCATCAGTTCGATAAGGTTGAAATAGTACAGTTCCAGCATCCCGACGAGTCGTACCGGGCATTGGATGAGATGGTGGCGCATGTTGAAGCGATTGTCAAGAAGTTAGGACTACAATATCGTATTTTACGGCTTTGTGGAGGCGATATGAGCTTTGCGTCGGCTTTGACTTACGATTTCGAAGTTTACTCCGCAGCCCAGGAACGCTGGCTGGAAGTCAGTTCGGTATCCAATTTCGAAACATTTCAGGCCAACCGTTTAAAATTGCGTTACCGCGATACCGATAAAAAAATACAGCTGTTGCATACGCTCAATGGTAGTTCGCTAGCTTTGCCCCGTATTGTAGCGGCATTGCTCGAGAATAATCAAACACTCGGCGGTGTAACAATTCCCGAAGTTCTGCGTCCTTATACAGGATTCGATTTTATTGATTAAAAATTAATTCTATAAATATTACTACAAACAATTAAATAATCAGATTATGAGAACGTTTAAACACCTATTTCTTATTTTGGCGGCCACGTTAGCGTTGGCGTCGTGCAAGCAGTCTAAAGCTGTGATTGATTTGGAACAGGCTATTCCTCAGGACGCTATCTTTGTTGTAAGCTTTAACAACAAACAAATGGCGGATAAAGGGGAATTGAACAAGTTCAAGGATTTTAACTTGTATGCATTGTTACGTAAGGAAGCTGCAAACGAGAACGAAAAAATTGTGAAAATGTTCGAAGAGTTTTTAGACGATACGCGTACTTCAGGCTTAAATCTCGATCGATCTTTTATTTATGGGGTTGCCGGAGTTGATAACTATTTTAATGTTGTTCTCCTGTTTAAAATGGATGACAAACGAAAGTTCGAAAACAAGCTGAAAGAATTTATACCCATTATTGATGGAGGCGGCACTGAACCGATAGTAGATAAAGGTAATTATAAGCATATGAATATCAACTATAAAAGCAATATCATATGGAATGACGACTTTTTATACATCGTATTGGAGGATAATTACAACTGGGACGACGACGAAGATACTGTTAACTATAATCATAATCATTTATTTGCCCAAAATGAAAACAATATTACAACAAATGCCGACTTTCTTAAGTTTACAAAAAAAGGCTATGATGTAGGCTTTTGGGCATCGTATGGTAAAATTATCGATAAAGCTGGCGGATTGTCAGGGCTTACAGCTTCTTATCTTAACAATATGGCGGTTGATTTAAAAGACATGTACTTTCATGCATCTGTTAATTTTACAAACGGCGAAGCTAAATTTTCCAGCCTAATTAGTCCAAAATCAAAGATGGACGAAATACTGAAACAATACCCTATTGTCAAAAATAATTTTGACAATGATCTGCTAAAATATTTCCCCGAAAATTCGTACATGGTGATGAAATTTTCGATAAATGTACAGGAATATATGCGCATGATGAAAGATCTGTTGGTCAAAGTTGCTGAAGCCGAAGAAAAAATCGGCAATTCCCGTTACTATCGCTACAACCCGATGGATGGGCTTAATGAAGCACTGGATGATCCGATGGTTAAAAAAATTGTTGAAGGTTTGGAAGGCGATGCCGTAATGAGTTTGTATGATTTTCAGCAAGGTATGATTTCGATGCCAATGGTCGGCCTGATATTCAATGTAAAAAGCCAGGATGTTTTTGACACCTTGATTTCATTTATCCCCAGTGAAATAGTCAAAAAACAGGATAATCATTATGCCTTTATGTCGGGGCCGCTGCCTGTTGCCTATGCGGCCTGTAAAGATAACAAGGTATACATAACAACCGACAATAAGGCCATACAGGCATTTTTGGATAAAGGTTTCGATAAAAACTTATCGCACTCGGTACATGCAAAAGCGTTGGAGAATGATATATTTTATTGGAACATAAATACAGATATGTCATCGTACCCCGAACATATCATTATGTTGTTACGTAATGCTATGGGGCGTGAGTTCCATATTTTAGAATCGTTCATTAATATATACAAATCTGTTAATTACGAAGTTACAGACGATTATGAATTTCAGTTTGTTATTAAAATGCAAAACGAAAGCCATAATAGTTTAAAGGTAATTTTAAAAAATATCGACGAAAACGTTTCGAAATTACTAGGAAGGTAGAATTTTTGTTTGATACTGTGTAGTAAATGAATACGCTGAGTTTAAAACATACATTACCCGTTATATTTTTCGAAGCCGGTATGCCGGCTTCGGAAATTTGGCTTAAAGAAGTCGGCTTTATCAAAGGGCGGTTATATCTTATTACGGCTGCTTCAGGCGTCGGTAAATCATCGCTGCTTAACTATATTTTCGGGGAGCGGACAGACTATACAGGAGATATATTTTTTGACGACCGGAATATAAACACGTTAAGACCGTCCGAATGGCTCGATATCCGCCAGCGGAGGCTGGGTTTTATATTCCAGGGCTTACGTTTGTTTACCGACCTTACGGTTAAGGAAAATATCGATTTAAAAAACCGCCTGACGGGTTTTAAAAGCAAGACGGAAATAAACGATTTGCTTGAACAGACAGACATTGCCGATAAAGCTGGCACAAAAATACGGTTTTTATCGTTCGGCCAGCAACAGCGGGTTGCTATTATCCGCGCTTTGTGCCAGCCTTTCGATTTTTTACTGATGGATGAACCTTTCAGCCACCTCGACGAACAAAACGTGGCGCTTTTATCATCCATTATTACAGCCGAACTGCAACGACAGGGCTCCGGATTGTTAATTACTTCGCTGGGGACACAATATCCGTTTAACTATCATTCAATTTTGAAATTGTAACAATATGCTGCTTTGGAAATTACTACGCAAAAATATCAGTATCCCCCAACTGACGGGTTATGGTGTTGCCACTCTATTGGGAATGAGCATTGTATTGTTGGCTATTCGGTTTTATACCGATGTCCGTCCCTTGTTTACATCGGATAGCAGTTTGTTTAAAGCAGATTTCATTGTACTCAGCAAAAAAATATCATTGTTGAATGCAGTACGGTCGGATAAATCGGCCTTTACCGATAAAGAGATTGAAGATATCCGCAAGCAACACTTTGTTAATGAATTATCCTACTTTACCCCTTCAAGCTACCAGGTATACGCTTATATCGACCCTACAAGTAATATCCCGGGGTTTTCGACTTACATGTTTTTCGAGTCGGTTCCCGACAATTTGTTAGATGTGCAGCCCAAGGATTGGAAGTGGAATGAAGAAAGCCGGTTTATCCCGATTATATTGCCGCGCAGTTATTTAAACCTGTATAACTTCGGTTTTGCGCAAAGCCAGGGGCTACCGCAGATATCCGAAGGCATAATCAGTAATTTTACATTGCAGGTAAGGCTTACTGGTAAAGGTAACCGTGAAACGTTTACCAGCCGTATTGTGGGCTTTACCGATCGTATTAATACCATCCTGGTTCCCGATGAATTTATGCGCTGGGCTAACGATAGGTTCGGCAATGCGGCAAAACCTAAAATATCGCGTTTAATTGCCGAAGTTAAAAATCCTACCGACCCGGCCATTGCCGAATATTTTGCGGCAAAAAACCTCGAAATTAATGATGATAAAGGGGAGCAGGGTAAACTATCCTACTTTCTAAAGATACTGGTACTGAGCGTATCGGCAGTCGGTTTAGTAATTATGGTATTGGCCATAGCATTAATGCTGATCAGCATTAATCTGTTGGTTTATAAAAACCAAAAAACATTCGAAAATCTTATGTTGCAGGGCTACCGGCGCCAGCAACTGGCAAAACCGTATTACCTGTTAACCATCAGTATAAATGTTATTGTACTTGTATTATCCTTACTGATAATGGTTTTTGTCCATAATGCATACCTGTCGCAACTATCGGTTCTAAAAATTACTGCCGAAAATTCCGATACATGGACAGTAATCGGCTTGGCCGTAATATTCAATATACTGATTACCGGTTTGAATTGTGCATGGATTAACCATAAAATCCGATCGATTCAGATTCCTAAAAGGCGGTAGCCTATCAATTTATGGCAAAAATTCATACTCCCGAACGCATTATAATGGGTATCGACCCCGGAACATCCATCATGGGCTATGCCATTGTTAGTGTTAAGGGTAAAAAACTCGAAATGGTAGTGATGGGGGTTTTGGAGTTGCACAAATACCGCAGCCATTACAATAAACTACAAAAAATATTCGACCGTGTAACTCAGTTGATTGTTGAATACAGCCCTACAGAGTTGGCTATCGAAGCGCCGTTTTTCGGTAAAAACGTTCAGTCGATGTTAAAACTTGGACGGGCACAGGGTGTGGCTATGGCGGCTGCCCTAGTTCATCAACTGCCCATTTTCGAATATGCACCCCGTAAAATAAAAAGTGCAGTTACCGGGCTTGGCGCGGCATCGAAGGAGCAGGTAGCGGCCATTTTAAAACATATACTGAGTTTATCCGAAATTCCGGCATTACTCGATGCTACCGATGCCTTAGGGGCTGCAGTTTGTCATTTTTACCAATCTTCATCGCTTACTGGCTCCGGTGCGCCGGTTGTATCCTCATCCAAATGGAGCAATTATATTAAAAACAATCCCGACAGGGTTAAGAAAAAATAATGTGCTGATTGTTCGACTTATAGCTGTTGTTAACAATTCATCAACAAAAGGTTTTGAATAATTAATTTCATCCGTTGGGCTTTTCTGTTTAAATTTGGATACGCAAAACATAGAGCAATCTTGATGGTTTAATCATTGTAGATGAATAGTATTACGTACGACAAACGACTTTTTAATCTCTTAGGGTTTAATTCCCCGCTGCAAGCAGCGGGGAACAAATATATTCCTTATTGATACCCCGACCGCTTGCGGAGGGAAGGTTCATTCATTTTACAAATAAGCATATCAACAAATTAACGTTTTACATTTTGCAATTAATCATTAGCATATTATCGCATTAAAAAGTCGTTTGTCGTGATACGTGATACTATTTTCGATCCTTGTTTAATCTAATGTGTCTTATGTTTTGTAACTTTTTGACAAATTATTATTGATAAAAACATGGCAAATATAAATGCTGCAACAAATACTCGTCGTAAAAAGGATGAAAATATAGAGATTCTGAGTCTCGAAATGGGAAAAAAACCGCCCCAGACAATCGAGCTTGAGGAGGCCGTACTCGGCGCTCTGATGCTTGAAAAAAACGCGATTATCGATATACAGGGCTTGTTAAAACCCGAAAGTTTTTATAAGGAAGCCCATCAGAAAATATATAAAGCGATTATCGACCTGTCAGCGAAGCACGAACCGATTGATATATTAACGGTTACCGAGGAACTTAAAAAAACCAGCGATTTGGATGTTGTGGGAGGAGCCTATTACCTGTCGCAATTGACCATGAAAATAGGTTCGGCGGCACATGCCGAATATCATGCTAAAATTATCGCTCAAAAGTTTATTCAACGGGAATTAATCAGCATTTCGTCCGAAATACAACGCGATGCTTTTGACGATAAGGTTGATGTGAGCGAATTGCTTGACGGGGCACAGCAGAAAATATTTGATGTTGCCGAAGGTAACATACGCAAAGAGGCGCAACATGTAAGCTCGGTGGTTGAAACAGCGATACATGAAATGGAAGTATCGTCGAAGCGTGACGATGGCTTTAGCGGTGTCCCATCGGGCTTTACATCGCTCGACCGTATGACGTTAGGATGGCAATCTTCTGATTTGATTATTGTTGCCGCCCGTCCATCGATGGGTAAAACGGCCTTCGTGCTTACTATGGCACGCAGTATTGTTGTTGATTTTAAGCAGCCCGTTGCATTTTTCTCACTTGAAATGTCGTCGGTTCAGCTTATTAAGCGTTTGATGGTAAGTGAGACCGGTTTATCGTCAGAAAAAATCCGTAGTGGGAAGCTCGAACCGCACGAGTGGACTCAACTGGAAGTAAAGTTGCAGCAACTAAACGATGCTCCTTTATATATTGATGATACCCCAGCCCTTTCGATATACGAGTTTCGCTCAAAAGCCCGCCGTTTGGTATCCAGTCATGGGGTACGTTTAATTGTAATTGACTATTTGCAACTGATGACAGGCCCACCGGAATTACGTAGCTTGCGTGAGCAGGAAGTGTCGGCTATCTCGCGATCGTTAAAAGCCATTGCAAAGGAACTAAACGTGCCGATTATTGCACTCTCGCAGTTGAACCGCTCGGTTGAAACGCGCGGAGGCGATAAACGCCCCCAATTGTCGGATTTACGCGAATCGGGGGCAATTGAGCAGGATGCCGATTTGGTGGCATTTATTCACCGCCCCGAATATTACGGGATAACCGAGGATGCCGAAGGAAATTCGTTAATCGGACTGGCCTTGCTGATTATTGCTAAGCATCGTAACGGCTCTGTAGGTGATGTCCGTATGCGTTTTCGCAATGAGGAAGCCCGCTTTTACGATTTGGAAGACCCCGATATCGCCACTTTTGCCAATCACGCTAACCCGGCTATTGCCGAATCTACACGGATTACTTACAGCTCGCGAATGAATAATGATTTCCCTGCCAACAATGCCGAATTCGACATTAAACCGATTGGAGGCGATGTGCCTTTTTAGGTAATATAAAGAGTATAATAATGTGTTTTAACTTGTCATGCTGAACGAAGCGAAGCATCTCTTCTTAAGAGATCATGAAGATATCTCACTTCGTTCAGGGTGACAATATAATAACAAATTAGCATTAATCTTCGGCCTCAAACTCTTTAATTTCCTTAATGGCCCGTTGTATAGTTTTTATCCTACCGAAATAGTATTTTTTAAGAATAAAAAATGCAATAACAACTAATACAATTGTGTATATTGTAAGTAAAACATAAAGCCATGCCTCCTCATCCTTACCCAGCATTATTGTAATAATAAAAAATACAAAGGGAACCAACAGACAAAAACTGACTATCAAATCGTATATTACAAAGCGCTTGATTTTAGTAATCATATTCGATACGGTAATAATATCCATTTTCAACATATCTATTTTTTTCAAGTACCTGTATTTATATATTACGACAAAAAGCGAATAAACCGCATATATACTAAAGGCGATGCCCAACCATAATAATCCGGAGGAAAATTCGTTTTTAAGTAAGCTCTGCATGTATAAAATTCCCAAAAAAAAAGGCATAATTACAATTATAATCCATATGCAGTTTTTCTCCCATTGTATAAGTTTGTTCAGTGCGCCGTTACTCTTGTTCCTCAGCATGCCCTTAATTTCATCAGGACTTATGAAGCTGTCATTTTTACTTGTTTCCTTCCATGAGGCTTTTAATTTATCAAGTTCCATATGTAATTTTAATTTAACTCGTTCGACATTTGTTTCAGTTTATTTTTAATCCGGCTAAGCTTTGTAGCTACGTTCGACAGGCTCAGTCCGGTTATATCTGCCATTTCCTGGTACGATTTTTCATCTAAATACAGCAGTACCAACGCCCTTTCCAGTTTTCCCAGTTTATTTATCAAATTGTAAAGCTCCTTTATATCATCGTTATTGCTTTGTTCGGCAGCAATATCTTTTGATATTTCTACATAAACCGGTTTTTTCTTTTGCTTTCGGAAAAAGGATACACACGTATTCAGGACAATACGGTAAATCCACGTAGAAACCTTACTGTCGCCCCTGAACAACGGGAAACCTCTCCACAGATTTAAAACAACTTCCTGATAAAGATCGCTTAAGGGAGTATCTTTATCAGTATAAAAAGATGCTATTTTATAAATGATACGATCATGGTTTTGTATCATCTCAATAAATTCTTTTTCTAAGACTTTTTCTTTCATGCCAATTTTTTGATTTTAAATACTTAAAAGCATTTATTGATATATTTTGTCATTGCCTTCAACGAACTCGCAAGTTCAGTTCTGAGCAAAGCGAAGGATCTCTTTATTTAATGAGATGCAAGATATTTCACTGTCATTTAGCATGACAAAGGCAACTATATTATTAATTACTTAATCTCTTAGGGTTTAATTCCCCGCTGCAAGCAGCGGGGAACAAATATATTCCTCATTGATACCCCGACCGCTTGCGGAGGGGAGGTTCATTTACTTAATATACCTCATTAGTCGTTAAAATGTAAAAAAAATTACATTGTCAGCCATAAAATAAAAAGCGGGTAGAATCAGATTGCGATACTACCCTCAGCTAACATAGGACTTATATAATTTATGATTTAAAATTACAGATTTTTAAAAGCACAATAATGTGATAAATACTTAACATTATAATTACCGTTATATATTTTATCTTGAGCAATATAAAATCTTGGTTTTTGTATCTTGATTCCAGAACCTATCCATCTATACCTCATTACAAAACAATTACTTACTTAGCGTAACACTCACCTGCTCAACCTTGCCGCCAATAGGCGGGTTCATTTTTGAAACCTTTACTTTGACTTTTTTTATCCCCTGTGTACGATCGTAAAGTGCTTGCAATATCCGAGCGGCGACATGTTCCAGCAAATTCGATGGCCTTTCCATTTCGCGCTTTACAATTTCGTATGCAATGGGATAACTAAGCGCATCGTTTAAATTATCGCTCTCGACACATTCCGTTACATCCACTTCCAAATATAAATCGACTATAAATAAGTTTCCTATGGTTCGTTCCTCCGTAAAACAGCCATGATAGGCATAAAATTCCATATTTTCGAGCTCGATAATACCAATCATCTTATTGCTATTGTATTTCATCAATTTATTGTGGGTAAGTATGAGTAATTTTTGGAATAATCCATCATTTGTTTGCTGTAATCCGTAACATACTCTACGTTTACATCCGCTATTTCACCGTCTTTCATAACAAGGGTGTAAACGGGATTCACAAACCCGGCATAGGGTGCCAACTTAAGTTTGGCATAACGATCAAGTACTTCCTTATGCAATACGGGGTCTACCTTTACTGCATAATTTTCGACCAGCGCCTTACCGGTTTCGTAATCGCCTTCCGATTTAATCCGTTGGACTTCCTTCAACAATTCGCCGAATAATTTATGCAGTTTGGCAAAATCGTTTATTACAAAATAGCTTTTGTTATCGCGTGTTTTCTTTTCAATTACATTATCGGCTTTGCCTTTTTCATAGCACCATTGGGCAATTAATTTGCGGTTGCGCATATGTGATTCCTCGATATTTTTACCCAATTCGATACGGGTAAGCTGAACCATCAAACCGTTACGGATGTAATTGCTATATTCGGCTTTGGCAGCATCCAGCGTAGGCATTAAACCCAACTCCACGATCTTATCATCGAGCATATAATACAACGCAAACAAATCGGCGCGGGCTTCTTCCAATGTAGATCCGTAGTTCTTCAATTCGTCGCCTTTTATCCCCTGCGCTAATTGCCCCGAACCATGCCCCAAGCACTCATGCAAGTCGGTATGCAGGTTATTGGCCAAGCCGCCCCATTTTTTTGCAAGCTCGACTTCTTCAGGTGAATAGGCAAATTCTTCCAATTGTCCACTACCCATTGCTGCCTGGTCATAAGCATAGGTAATATTTTCGATAGTAACTGATTTAGAGCCGTATTCCTTACGAATCCAATCGGCATTGGGTAAATTCACCCCAATTGGCGTTGCCGGATACGATTCGCCCCCCAACATAGCCGCCGTGATAACTTTAGCCGATACTCCTTTTACCTCTTTCTTTTTAAATTTATCATCGATGGGCGAATGATCCTCGAACCACTGGGCATTTTTCCCGATAATATCCGTACGTTTGGTAGCCTCAATATTTTTAAAATTGACTATTGACTCCCACCCTCCTTTACGTCCAAGCGGGTCGCCGTAAGTTTCGATAAAACCGTTTACAAAATCGACCTGCGATTGCAAATCTTTAACCCACAAAATGCTGTAACGGTCAAATTCTTTCAAATCGCCCGTTTTATAATACTTGATAAGTGATTCTACTGTTTCCTTTTGTTCGTTATTTTCGGCAACTCCGGCTGCTTTTTCAAGCCAATAAATAATTTTTTCGATGGCAGTGGAATACATACCTCCCAAATGATAACGCTTTTCGGTAAGCTTGCCATCTACCTTCACTAATTTCGAATTAAGTCCGTACGAAACCGGTTCGGGATCATTCGGGTCAAGCATTTTTGCATAAAAATCTTCAACTTCTTTTTCCGTTATATCCTCATAAAAGTTACATGCCGAGCATTTTACAAGGTCGATTCCGGCATCGAGGCAAACGCGCTTTGCCGCAACGGGCGAAAATATGAGTTCCTCAACAAAGCCAGCCTCAAATTCCTGCGGAAATAATTCACGGGGAGTATTTTCCACCAGACTTGTAAAATAAGCCGAAGAGAATTCGGGTACAAACTTATCGGTTGAGTAATGGTGATGAATACCGTTCGAAAACCAAACCCGTTTCAAGTAAATTTCAAATTTTTTGAAGTCATCGGTCGAACGATCACCTTTATATCCCTCGCAAATCGCTTCGAGCGATCGGCGAATCAATAAATTATATTTATAGTTCTGGTCGAAAGTAATGTCGCGTCCGCATACGGCGGCCTGACTTAAATAATATACCAGTTTTTTCTGTTTTAACGATAGCGAATCGAAATCATCCACCTGATACCTAAGTATCCGCACATCGGCAAATTGGTCGATTTGCCATTGAAAATCCGTACCATCCAATGGGCCTGCTTGTTTTTCAGGCTTATTCTGGCAACTAAAAAAACTTAATAAAACCATACCTGCTGCTATTAGTGTAAAATGTTTCATTTTCATGTTTATTTGTTGATCGTTAATTGTTAATCGTAAAGTATGATATGCGTACAACGTATCGCAGTATGTGATGTGCGTACAGTGTAAAGTCTTAATTAGCTAATGAGGAAATTAGAGAATGTGAGAATTATTTTCAAATTCACTCATTTACTAATTGTCAAATTAAAAAAGTCACATATCCAATTAAAAAGTTGTGTATCGTGATACTTGATACTACTCTCCATTTTTCTCTATCAAGCCCAGTTTTTTCGCTTCCTCTTTCATAAACCGGCAAGCTTCGTCGAAGTTATTATGTATAACACCGTCGAGTATAGCTTCCTTTATGGCATTTTTAATCAGTCCGACTTCTCTGCTCTGCCCTATGCCATATGTTTCCATAATTAACTCGCCCGAAACAGGCGGCTGAAAATTACGTACAGCGTCTTTTTCTTCTATTTCCTTTAATTTTTGGCGCACAAGCTGGAAATTGTTCAAATGCTTGCGGACGGTTTCTTCATTTTTCGATGTGATATCGGCCTCGCACAGCATCATCAGGTCTTCCAGTTCATCTCCAGCATCAAATAATAAGCGGCGTACAGCCGAATCTGTAACCTCCTGCGACAGCGCTATCGGGCGCATATGCAGCAAAACAAGCTTTTGCACATATTTCATCTTCTCGTTTAAAGGTAATTTAAGATGCTTAAAGATAGACGGTATCATCTTGGCTCCCAAAAACTCATGCCCATGAAAAGTCCATCCTGTTTGGGGATCGTAGCGTTTTGTGGAGGGCTTGGCAATATCGTGCAACAGCGCCGCCCAGCGCAACCATAAATTATCCGATGTTTTAGCGATATTGTCAACAACTTTTAACGTATGGTAAAAATTATCTTTATGTTGGCGGCCTTCCGATGTTTCAACACCTTTTAAAGCATGCAATTGCGAGAAAATAATTTCGAGCAACCCCGTTTTATCCAATAGCTTGAAACCGATAGAAGGCCTCGGCGACAATAGTATCTTATGCAGTTCGTCAACAATACGTTCCTTCGATACAATCCCAATCCTGTGCCGGTTACGGCCGATTGCCTGTATAGCCTCGTCAACAATATGGAAATTAAGCTGGGCGGCAAAACGTATCGCCCTAATCATGCGCAACGGGTCGTCTGAGAATGTGATATCAGGGTCGAGCGGAGTGCGTATCAGTTTTTGCTGCAAATCGCTAATCCCGTCGAATGGATCAACCAAATGCCCGAAATCACGCTCATTTAAACTGAAAGCAAGGGCGTTAATCGTAAAATCGCGGCGTTTCTGGTCATCTTCCAGTGTTCCGTCTTCAACAATAGGTTTCCGCGAGTTTGCCCTGTACGACTCTTTCCGTGCGCCCACAAACTCAATTTCCATCCCATGGTAATGCAACATGGCAGTACCGAAATTTTTGAAAACATGCACATCGGTATTTAAACGGACGGCCAAACATTCGGACACTTCAATTCCGCTTCCTTCAACTACAACATCAATATCGTTCGAGGAACGTTTCAGAAAACAATCGCGCACATAACCACCTATAACATAGCATCGTAAATTTTTATCAGCAGCTATTTCGGATATCAGTGCAAAAACAGGCTTATTTAAATATGTATCGGTATTTTTTATCGGATTATCTAATGTATGCATCATTTCGTAAATATCCTGCAAATTTATACATTTATGCAGTATTTTACTAATAATTGTTTTATACTTGACCTATTTTGGATGAAACCTCATTTCCGGAAACAGTGTTTGATTTTAAGTTTGATGAAAAGCAATAGAGGAACTCCGGCGCTAAACTATGCCGTGTTTTATTTTTTAGCGACTGTCTGATCTTGAAATAGCGTTACATAAAAAATTTTCTGAGAGAAATAAGCTTTATCTCATTTTGTCATCGCTGAGCAAAGCGAAGGATTTTATTATCGCTTAAATTAGATTCTTCGCTTCGTTCAGAACCACGCTTTGCGAGTTCGGCGAAACCAATAACAATGTGGAGTAGTTTTGGACAGCCTCTGCTTGATAAAATGAATATTTCCGTGTTATATGCCTGTAACGCTTATTTAAGAATAGTTAAATTAAAATTATTTCGGAAAGCCGTTTTCGATTGTGTTGAATTTATTTGCCTTTCATCGTTGCCAGATGGGATTCTATTTTATTCATGATTTCGTAATCATCGATTTGGAAGAATGTGCCGGTATCAGCCATTTTTTCCGGCAAGTTGCGTCCCCTTATGACATCGTGCCCAATAATTTCCTTCTTCTCCACGTCAAAATATACAAGATACACGCCGTAGCTCTCTACATTTAGGTTTTGCGCAGAGCCAACCCTGTTGTAAAGTCCCGTATCATCGAGATACCGGTACGCGATAACCAGCGTTTTATAAGTATTTACGGACTGTTCGCTAAAAACTGTTCTCTCTATTTTCGAGGCTACCCTTAATCGGCGTATATGCCTGCATTTATTGTTTGCTACGGAAAGCGAGTGGTCGACCCTGAGGGCAAGGTAGGGACGGTCGATAGTAAAGGAAGCGGAGCCGCCGGAGGATTTGTTTATAGTCGAGCAGTAATCGTCCAACTGTTTAAAACAGGATGCCAGCGGACTTTCACATAAGATTTGTTCTTGCCGATTTCCATACAGCTCAGTCCCTGCTTTATCGATAAAAAAACCTTCGTCGCCGACCTTTATCCACGCCTTGCCTTTGGAAAATTTTGTGCCAGTAAAATAACTATATTTCAATTTGATAGCTTCATTGCCGGTTTTATCGATATAGCCGCATTTGCCGTCTGATTTTACCATTGCCAAGCCTTCGGAAAAATTATCGGCGTAGTCATATTTGAATGGGATAACTTCCCCGCCGGTTTTATCGATATAGCCGCATTTGCCGTCCAAGTTCACAGCCGCCATGCCTTCGGAAAAATCATGACCATATCGATATTTCAGCGGAATAACTTCCCCGCCAGTTTTATCTACATAGCCGTACTTGCCGTCCAAACTTACACACGCCAGACCCTCGTGAAAATCTCCAAGCAACCTGTCATAGTTGTCTCTGACTTTATCATATTTGAACGGGACAACTGCATTTCCAGCCTTATCGATATAGCCGCACTTACCATCTAATTTTACAAGCGCCAGGCCCTCGTGAAAATCTCCGGCTTCTTGATATTTCAACGGAATAACTCTTTTCCCGGTTTTATCGATATAACCGTATTTGCCGTTCAAACTTACACGCGCCAGGCCTTCGGAAAATCTTTCGAACCCGTCGTATTTGCCACTGGATGCGTCATGTCTGATCGAAATAATTTTTTTGCCTAACGTATTAATATAGCCCTTTTCAAACCCTGCGGCCACCTTTGCCAAACCATCGGAAAAATCATCGGCCCAGCTATATTTGAGCGGGATAACCGCCCTTCCGTTTTATTCATATAACCGTATTTGCCGTCTGATTCTACACGCGCCAGGCCTTCGGAAAAACCTTCGACTTTGTCATATTTCAACGGGATAACTTCTTTGCCGGACGTATCGACATAGCCGTATTTAAACCGTACAGACACCTTTGCCAAACCATCGGAAAAATCATCGCCCCAGTCATATTTTGCAGGAATGATCATTTCTCCTGCTTTATCAATATAACCCCATTTACCCTCTGTTTTTACCAGAGCCAGGCCTTCTGAAAAATCATTGGCCCAATCGTATTCCGCACGTACAAGCACATGCCCCTCCGTATTGCGAAAACCGTATTTCCCATTTTCGGAAAATTTTATCAACTCCTGCCCGTACAAGCCTGCACATAACAGCATGACTGCCAAAATCAGATTTATTCTTTTCATTTTTCTACTTTTATACCCTGTATTTCATTTTAATTCATCCGCGCTCAGAAGAGGCTTGCAAGCATTGCTTTCAAATCTATACATGGGACGGAAAGCAAACTCTCAGTTTTTAATCAGCGAGGCGTTAAACTTGCCGACTGTCTCCGTACCTTCGCCCCTTATTGCCGCTTGAAAACGCCAAAATCGCCGAAATGTATAATTCGTTGCCAAGGTGGCGTTTCAGTATTTTTGCATTCCGTTCAATACCGCAATACTCCAAAACATCGGTGTCGCTAAGCCTAGTACCGCCCTCTGCATTTTCCTTGTCGAGTTCCCTGAACGTAGATTCGCCCTTAGCCTTGCGTAAAAATTATTTGGGGCAGCGGGACTTCTCTGATTTCCTTTTTACGTTAACACATGCCTTACTGTCGCAATGCTGTCTTTTTTAAACTTATACTTGATTCTTAATCCGCTAAATTGAATGTATAAAAATATACAATTTAGTTCAATTTTTAGTCAAAAATTTGTTAAAATATAGTTTCATACGTTTATCTTGGTTCTGGGCTTTGCCGCGTATAGATATTGGCATATCGGTACATTAGCAAATTGGCGCATTCTCTAATTTACGCTTTACCATATAAATTATTAACTTTGTTATCGGAAAAACAAAATTGGACATGAAAATTTCGATTATAGGTACCGGATACGTAGGTTTGATAACAGGCGCCTGTTTTGCCGAAACGGGCGTTGTGGTTACATGCGTTGATAATGACCGCCGGAAGATTGAGAATCTGGAAAAAGCGCTTATCCCCATTTGGGAACCGGGTTTGGATACTTTGGTAAAGCGGAATGTTGAAAAACAACGCTTATTTTTTACAACTAAGCTCAGCGATAGCTTACAGGGCGCCGAGGCCGTTTTTATTGCCGTAGGTACTCCTTCGGGCGAGGACGGTAGCGCCGACCTGAACCATGTATTGAATGTAGCGCGTGAAATAGGACGGCATATCGACCATTATATGGTGGTAGTAACCAAAAGTACAGTGCCTGTGGGAACATCGCATAAAATAAAGGAGACCATTACTGCCGAAGTGGAAAAACGCGGAGTTAGAGTGCATTTTGATGTGGCTTCGAATCCCGAATTCTTAAAAGAAGGCGGCGCCATCGAGGATTTTTTAAAACCCGACCGTATTGTGCTAGGAGTTGAGTCGGAAAAAGCAAAACAGGTAATGGAGAAATTATATAAACCTTTTTTGTTAAACGGGCATCCCATTATTTTTATGGATGTGGCTTCGTCGGAGTTAACAAAATATGCGGCAAATGCCATGCTGGCAACCCGCATAAGCTTTATGAACGATATCGCCAATTTATGTGAATTGCTGGGCGCCGATGCAACAATGGTGCGTAAAGGGATTGGTTCCGATCCCCGTATCGGTACGCGTTTTTTGTATCCCGGCACGGGATATGGCGGAAGCTGTTTCCCAAAAGATGTGAAGGCGCTTATCCGAACTGCTGCCGAAAATAATTATTCGCTGGATGTTCTTAAAGCTGTCGAGGCAGTTAATGAACGGCAAAAGTCGGTGGTTTTTAATAAATTGTTGGCTCACTTTAACGGCGATTTGAAAGGGATGACGATTGCCGTATGGGGCTTGTCGTTTAAACCTAATACCGATGATATGCGCGAGGCCCCTTCGCTGACGCTTATCGAAAAACTGCTTGAGGCATGGGCTGTTGTCAAAGCGTATGACCCAGTTGCCATGAACGAGGCTAAGCTGCATTATTTGAAAGATAGGGTAAGGTATGCCGAATCGGCTTACGATGCCGTGAAAGGCGCCGATGCACTTGTCTTAATGACCGAATGGAGCGAGTTCCGCATACTTAACTATGCTTATCTGAAAAAAGAAATGAAGCGCAGGGTAATCGTTGACGGGCGTAATATTTTTGATCCTAAAGAGATGCGCGATAACAATTTTATATATTACAGTATCGGCCAAAAATAACGGGCATTGCGCCAATATGCCGACACGCCGATATGATAATGGTGAAGCGTAAATTAGCTAATGAGCAAATTAGAGAATGTGAGAATTATTTTCAAATTTACTAATTATCAAATTCTTCAATAATGATATGCGAAAAATTCGCGCGGCAGTATCTATAATAATGTGAAGTGTGAAACGTAATTACCCCCAACTCTTCTGTTATAGGGACTTGTGGTTCCCTCCTTTTCGAGGAGAGTTAGGGAGGGTTTATCGTGATATTTGTAAACTCATAATTTATAATGAAACGTATATTAATAACCGGCGGTGCAGGTTTTATTGGTTCGCACTTATGTGAACGCTTACTGAATGAAGGGAGTGATGTGATATGCCTTGATAATTATTTTACAGGCTCGAAGACTAATATTGCACATTTGTTTGCCAATCCGTATTTCGAATTGGTAAGGCACGATGTTACCAGCCCGTTTTACGCCGAGGTTGATGAGATCTATAATCTGGCGTGTCCTGCATCGCCTGTTCATTACCAATATAATCCCATAAAAACCATTAAGACGTCGGTTATGGGGGCCATTAATATGCTAGGGTTGGCCAAACGCTTAAAAGCAAAAATATTACAAGCTTCAACCAGTGAAGTATACGGAGATCCAGATATTCACCCGCAGCCCGAATCATATTGGGGAAATGTGAATCCCGTCGGCATACGTTCATGCTATGACGAGGGCAAACGTTGTGCCGAAACCTTGTTTATGGATTATCACCGCCAAAACAATGTGCGCATTAAAATTATCCGCATATTCAATACTTACGGGCCTCGCATGCACCCGAACGACGGGCGCGTGGTGTCGAACTTTATTGTACAGGCTTTGCAGAATAAGGATATTAGCATTTATGGCAACGGGCAACAAACCCGTAGCTTTCAGTATGTAGATGACTTAGTTGAAGGAATGGTGCGGATGATGCGTACGGATGATAATACCATTGGCCCTATAAACATTGGCAACCCCAATGAATTTACCATACTGGAACTGGCTGAGAAAATCATGGAACTCACAGGCTCGAAATCGAAACTTGTATTTAAGCCTTTGCCGCAAGACGACCCGACGCAGCGCCAGCCCGATATTGCTAAAGCCAAGGAAGCGCTTGGTAATTGGACTCCTGTAATACAATTGGAAAAAGGGTTGAATAAAACTATCGACTATTTTAAAAAGCTGCTATTATAATCGTCAAAATGGAATGTCTATTTTTTTTAGAACTTTATTAAACATTTCTGGGCTATACGGTTTTGATTGGCGCCCATTAATAGGCAGCCTCAAGTTTAAACGAAAAGCCCCGAAGCAAATTCGGGGTTTTTAAAATACGTTTAAAAAGCCTTTAATAAGTTTTTAAACAC
>JAISFN010000022.1 GCA_031263585.1 Prevotellaceae bacterium
TGTAATTCTTTCCCGTTGTAAAGGTATTTGTTTTTAGCGATGTTTGCAACCGTTGCATGCGTTAAGCCGAAGGGGAAATAATCGTTGGCCTGCTGTACCGCAGCCGAGGCGTTCAGTACGGTGCGCACATTGCCCAGGTGGTCGGTCAGGTTAAACTGGAAGCTGTATGTGCCTCCGCTGTACAGCGCCAGCCCTTCGGGGTGTATCACGTATTCGGGCGTAAGGTCGGCTTTATATACCATATTGCCGCAGTAGTAGTTTACAACGCTCCCATTCTTCTTTTTCGCCAGCTTCTCGCCCTTTGCCAAGTAAACGTATTCAATACTGTCGCCGCCCTTGCGTATTTTTGCGGGCAGGTTCAACAGGTTATATTCGATGGCAAAGCCACGCATGCCGTCTTTTACAGTATTTCCGTTATTGTCGTAAACGTATTCGTCGGGGTAATCGACGCCGTTCGTGTTCAGCGCCGCAAGCTTGTTTCCGTTGTACGTATAGGTATACGCGCCGACATAATTGCCTCCCGTTCGCGTAAGCTCTGTTATGTTGCCGTTGCGGTCGTACGCGATGCCGTTTTCCGCAAAGCTTGCCGAGGTTCCCGAGCTCAGGCGTCCGAGCCCGTCGTATGCGTAAGCGTAAGCAAGCGCCGCGCCGTTGTTCGACGAGACTTCCCATCAGCAACCCTTTCAAGTAAACAAAAAAGAGGCAGCAGTTTCCTGCTGCCTCTAAAATAAATTTAAAATCCTCCAGTTATACGAATTACAAATCCACGCAGTGTGTCATTTTAAAAGTTCTTTTTTCGCTTCTTGAAGTGCTTCAAAAATAGTGTCATAATCAAATTTTTTTAACATCGCATATTCCGAAAATTCAATCTTTAAATTATTTTTTCCATTTTCTTGATCTATTTGTATGATTTCCTTATTATCAATAATTATTGATACAACTAATTCTTCATAATCAATAGGACTTCCAACTGAAATTTGATATTTTTCCCCCATAATTCATTTATTTTAAATCTCTGAAGCCATTAAATCGACCATTTCTTGAAACACCAAAACCCATTCCTGTTGATTTGTCAAATATGTAAAAGCCTCCATTTTTTGCTTGTTGGATAATCTGATTTTTTGAATTCATTATATTTTGCAATGTTTGTAGTCCTTGTTGATTAGCTGTTTTATGCGAAAAATTGATACTTTGAAAAGGAGGACCTTCTCTTCCTATGTACTTTTGCAAAGCTCTACCAACGTTGGTTAATCCCTGTGAACCTGTGAATTCTGTTGCGCTTTTTATAAACTCATTCCCGAGTGTAGGAACATTTGTTACCTCTTTTCCTAATCCGGGTAAAATATTTCGGGTTACACTGGCTTCCCTTGCTATACCGGCGCTAATGTTGCCGCCCCATTGCGACCGCGATTCTCGAAAAGCCGAATATGAAGTTCCCTTCTGTAAAATAGTTACCATTGTGGAAGATTTTACCTCTTCTACTGTGGCGGCAATCACTGTGTGAATATAAAGAATAATATTTTAAGAACAACCTCGTTCTGTTTTTCTTTTTAAAATTTGACTAAATCGGACTTTTACTCTTTTATAATTCAACAGAAAGATATTTCCGTAAGACACTTGGTGGTTTGCCTAATATGCTACTTCGTATGTATTCACTAATGTTAAAGTGAAAATCATACACCCCCTTTTTTAAATCTAAAAATGTCGTTTCTATCACTCTTGATGAAAAAGAAGCAACTATTTTTAATTGTTCTCTTTGCTTTGAAAATTCTAATGTTTCGGCATTTTCTGTAAACTCAAAATATTCTTTAGCGGTATCATTTGCGTTTAGATTACTAACAATCATTTGCAAACAATAGGCAAAATCTAACAATGGTATCCATTCCCATTTCATTTCAATCTTTGCATTGGCCGAAAGTAAAGACACATTACCCAATAAAAAATTATACTGGATTTCTTCATCAGAGATATACTCAATTTCTTTAAGTTGCTCTGTTATTATTTTGTATTCTACTTTAAACATTACAACACTATTTTAAAATGGAAACGCTGTAATGACATTTCCGTTTATTCCAATAACAACTCTCAAACTTGATGCAGGTGCACCACTTGAAGTTGTGCCAATCACTCTGCCAAAGTTGTATTCTGCTATTGTTCCGGTACGCCCCATTGTATTAGCTTGGAAAACGCCTTGTGTTGTAGTAGTGTTAATCATACTTTTTAGCCCGCTTCCAGTAGTGCCTTCAAAAAATTTTCCTGCACCCTTTGCTTCACTTGAGAACCAATGACGTGCTACAATATGGTCTAACCCATGTTGAGTTAAATTAGCTGCACCCGGTTTCAGTAATAATTGCGTTCCCGCCTTAGCAGCAGTTTTCGAAAACAAGCTTTTCCCTAAATTAGCTATCGCGGCAACCCCTTCAATTCCTCCGCCGACCACAAAAGTTACAGCGTCAATTGCTCCCCGCGTTACAGGGTGGTTCATAAAATCTCTCTGTCCTCGATGAATCCCGGATTCGAACAAATCCTGTTTACCCTGATCCCATAA
>JAISFN010000051.1 GCA_031263585.1 Prevotellaceae bacterium
CCCGAAGAATAGGGCTGCAACACTGCTTGTCGGCCAGGTGGTTCGTGATTATATTTCGAACTCTTTCGGTTCGGAATATCGGACAGGTGTATACAGCCTGTTGTCTTCTTTGGGATTCCATTATCAAAAGGCCAAGGGTTTTTATCCTGAGAGAAACGGGCAAGCGGAAGGGGAAGCCAAAGCGGATAAAAAAACTTTAGACGAATGCTCGGTCGACCTTGAAGCGGTTGTTTTATTCGAAGACGAGTTCAGCCTGAGCAATACCGTTACTCTGTCCCATACGTGTGCACTCGTGGGCGAACAACGGGAAATTCCCTCCATGCGAGTGGTCTTCATGCTTTGGCTGTCTACCACTCCAGCGCTGAGCAACCGGTACTTTTTTGCCGTTTCCGGCATCCATCTATCACGCAAATTTTCATGTATTTCCTCGAATGTACCGTCTTCCTCCCTCTGGGAGAAATAATAATAAACCAATTGCCATTTCGGGAAATCACACGGCTGCATGCGCCACTAGCAATCGGTCTTTAAAGGTAAAAAATAGCATTCAATATTTTCCGCCACGGATACGTACGCTTGTGGGCATCTCCGGTTGTTTGTATTATTGCACCGTATTGGCTGTCGATTAACTTGGTCGAATAATTTGTTATCATTCTTTATGTATTGATAATCGTAAATATATGCAACATTTTCAAACAAAAAACGGATAACCAATATTTTATTCTAATTTTAGACAACTTCTTAGGATAAAAACCTAGTTAGATAGTAATTGATAGCAGGGGATGGGTATCAAAACATTTTAATATATTAATTTTCAATTGATAAGATCTTGATTAACTTTGTTGAATTCGCAAGCTCGGTTTTTGTATCTTTTTCTAAAACTTATGTAATAGGTTTATATATAAATTATAACGCTATTTAAGCCATCCTTCTTCTTATTTAGAAAGTATTTAAATTAACCGCATATATAATATAGTTGCAACATATTACAATTATGCATTATTTAGAATAAGACCCTAAAAACAGGGGTTGAAAAGATAGTTTTAAGGTAAATGGGGTTTTAGGTATTAAGTTTGTATCATATTTATAACAAGGATGTAGAATTCTTGAAATAAATAAACCGAAACAAAATAGAAGTAAAAAACTGAAACATATGACACGGAATGATTTTGCAGCCGAATTAATTTTTCTTGAAGAGAGTTTAGAAAGGTTTGCATACAGTTTGACGGCGAATAAAGAAGACGCCAAAGATTTAGTACAAGATACTTACCTGAGAGCTTTTACATATATGGGACAATTCCACGAAGATACAAACCTGAAAGCATGGACGTTTACCATTATGCGGAATACATTCATCAATAACTATCGTCGCGAGCAAAGGCATAAAATAACATTTGACAATAGCGACAACCAATATCTGGTGAACAGCCGTCCGGGCCAGATGACACCCGAATCATCATTTTCGCACAGCGAGATAAGCCGCAAGGTTGACCAGCTGGAACCCGAATTCCGCGTACCGTTTCAAATGCATACATCGGGCTATAAATATAAGGAGATTGCCGAAAAGCTTAATTTAAAAGTAGGTACGGTAAAAAGTCGCATATTCTTTTCACGCCAAAAGCTGATGAGCGTTTTAAAGGATTATGATAGATAATACACTTATATGATTATTAATTTGATGATTGACGAAGTACTTATAATAAATGCTATAATAGAATTATTGTAAAACTAAGATTTTGTTTTACTGAAAAAGTAATATAAATTACCCCGATTTCGAAAAAGTTTCGAAATCGGGGTAATTGTTTTTTAGAATTCAGAATTTAAAAGCCTATTCAAGTATACTATCATTTGATATACTGTCATACTTTTAAAAATCTTAAATCTGCAACCGAGTTCACAAGCTCAGCGAAGCCAAATTTAAATACAAATCATATAATCAGCGCTTAAACCAGCGTAGGTGGTGGTGCATCATTTTACGGATTGTACCTACGTAACGCTCGATTTTTTCGGCATAAATATCGCTGATTTTTATCAGTATCCCAGTTTCTTCAACATCGCCGAAATTATGATTAATCGCGGTTCCGAAAACTTTCATCGACGGTGAAAGGTTCATGTACGAATTAATTAGCGGCGGGATGTTTTCTCCATGCGAACGTATTTCTTTCGACAATATTTTATAATCCTCCTTATAGGTAGAACCGGTAAAAAGTTGCTCCAGCTTATCCAAATCGGGATGCGTAAGTAACGGATGAATGGGGATTATCAGGTTTTCGTTGTCCGAGAAATGTTTACGTAAAAAGTACAACAAAATATCGCGGGCTTCAATATTGTAAGTGCCATACATGGTAACCTTGCCCAAAAAATAATTTACATCGGGGTATTTTACTACCAAAGCCCCCAGGCCGTCCCACAAATTATCCAATGCATAAAGCCCTTTGCTGCGCAGGCGCGTACTTTGATAATTCGGCTGAACGAATGAGCGCCCCAATTCAATTGTATAAGGCTTGTACTCTTCAATAAATTTATCCGAAAAATGGAACAGCTCGGCTGTAGCCAAATCTTTAATCTCACATTTCCCGGCATGTATATAACGATAACCGCCTAATATCTCCTTGGCTTTCGTGTCCCATACAATCAGTTGGTGGTAGTAATTTGTTTCGGCGGTATCAAATTCGTCAATATCCACATTCTTTCCTGTCCCGCCACCGGCAGCACGAAAGGATATTTCGCGCAAACGTCCGATTTCCTGCATGACATTGGGCGAATCGTGATAATTTACCACATACAGCAAATTACCCCCGTTATTTGTATAACGCACAAACTTATCCAATGTAAGCTCACGCTCAATCAGCTTTTTATCAATAGGCGCTAATGTAGGTTCCATAAAATCATTCCGCTAATTCGTAAACTTTACTCCGTATATAATTTGTCCATTCTTCGTAGTTCCAACTTTTATCAAAAGCAGTATATGCAATAGGCTTTCCTATTTTCATGGTAAATTTTGTACCTTTCTGCTTGAACAATTCGTCCGATAAATAAAACAACTCTATATTGGCCTTAACACCCAACCATGTTCTGAAATTCGATAAATTATAAAAGAAATTGGAGTTACGTCCTTCGAAATAAATAGGGACAACATCCCGTTTATATTTGATTGCTTTGATTAAAAAACTTTTCTTCCATTCCAAATCTATAATTTTCCCTTTTCTTTTGCGGGAACATAAACCCGCCGGAAAATATAATACCTGATCATCCGATGCATACAGGTTATCGATACGGTTTGCATAATCGACCGATTGGCGGCCAAATTTATTTACCGGCACAAATACCGTATTCAGTGGTTTCAGATACATCAATACATCGTTAACAATAAACTTTGTACCAGAGTATTTCCGCCCTATTGCCTGTAACATCACTATCCCGTCCAATCCTCCGAGCGGGTGGTTGGATACGAAAATATAACGCCCGTTTTCGGGAGGAAGGTTTTCCTCGCCTATCATATTATAACTTACCTGAAGATAATCCAAGGTCAGATCCAGAAACTCGAGACCATTGGTATGCCCGAAAGTTGTGAGAATATAGTTTAACTCGTCCTGATGTATAATTCGCTTGATATACCGGAGTACAAAACCGGACAAAAATTTATACAGGCGAGGATTTTTACTTTTTATTACGCTGTCAACATCAATAATAAGATCTTTGGTTTCCATTTCTTATTTTAAATAATCAAGTAAAGATAATACTTTTTTTCTGTACCCTTGTATATTTGCAGTTATTAACAGTTTACGAACAAAACTTATCAACAATTTTTAAAGATAAAATGAACGAAAATAGGTAATACATTATAAATCTTTTATTTATACCCTATTTTGAATTTTATGCACACATAATTTGTTAACATAGGGTATTTTTGTGGAATAAAGTGGAGTAAAGTGGAATAATAATTTTTATTTTTGCATGTAAATATTTTCCATGTACTATAACTTGTTATTTTTCGACAAAAGTAAAAAATTTTTAGTATGCTGAGGTTTGTAGGTGAATATACTGCTAAATTGGACGATAAGGGACGATTGATTTTTCCGTCGGCTCTTAAGGAGCAGGCTTCGCCTAATGTTGACGGCGAATTCATTGTTAAGAAGAATATACACCGAAAATGCCTGGAAATTTATCCTGTTGAAGAATGGACAAGAATATCCGATGAGTTGTATGACAGCTTGGATATGTTAGACCCTGAGGATGACGAGTTTTGGGATGAATACAATAAGTATAAGGCTGCTTTTACGCCCGATGAAAAAACAGGACGGATACTGATTCCTAAAAAACTGCTCGAAATGATTAATGTTGAAAAAGAAGTGGTGTTTGTTGGATTGGGCAGGATAATAAAATTGTGGGCGAAAGAAGCGTACGAAAGATCGCAAATGAGTACCGAAAAGTACGCGGAAGTAACCCGCAAAGTAAAAGAAAAACGAGAAAAACGGAAATAAATAAGTATTATAAATTGATGATTAATGATATTACATTATTTTACCATGCTGAACGTTAGAGAAGCATCTTATACATCAACAAGAAAGAGATCCTTCGTTTTACTTAGGATGACAAAATAATAACTTAATATACTAAACTGAACTGAACGAAGCTTATCATATACCTGCATTGCTGAACGAAACCATCAAGCTGCTCAATATAAGGCCTGACGGTACATATGTTGATTTGACATTTGGCGGCGGGGGACATTCTACCGCTATTTTGCAACATCTTAGCACCGGTAAATTAATAGCATTCGACAGAGATAGTGATGCCAAGGCAAATATTATCAAGGATAAACGGTTTATTTTTATCCAGAATAATTTCAGGTTCTTACGGAGTTTGTTACGTTACAACGGAATTGAACAGGTTGACGGGATATTGGCCGATTTGGGCGTATCGTCGCACCATTTCGATACAAAGGAGCGCGGTTTCTCGTTCCGTTTCAAGGATGCCGATTTGGACATGCGGATGACGCGCGAGGCCGAGCTTACGGCAAAACAAGTAATAAATACTTACGGACGGCAGCAGTTGCAGCAAATGTTTGCGGTTTATGGCGAACTGGATAACCCTGCACGCCTAGCCAAAGTTATTGTTGATGCCCGCGAGGAGCATAAAATCGAAAGCATACAGCAATTCATGGATATTGTAACACCCTGTATTCCAAAACATGCTGAGCATAAATACCTGGCAAAAATTTTTCAGTCCCTGCGGCTGGAAGTCAATTCCGAAATACAGGCTTTGTCGCAAATGCTGCCTCAAGCCTTAAAAGCGCTGAAACAGGGTGGGCGGCTGGCTATAATTACGTACCATTCGCTGGAAGACCGGATGGTGAAGAATTTTATGAAAGCAGGAAACACCGAAGGAAAGGCGGAAAAAGATTTCTACGGAAATGTTATCAGCCCTTTTCAATTAATTACTAAAAAAACTATAATACCAACGGAAGAGGAGATAAACCTGAACAACCGTGTACGAAGTGCAAGGTTGCGTGTAGCCGAAAAACGCTGATATGAACGAAAAAAACGACATAAAAGAAAATGATAATGTAAAAGACAAAAAAAAGTCCGAAAGAAAGCGTATTGAATGGAAAAGTATTTTTTCGGGCAGCATTTTACAAAGCGACTATGTATATAAACAGCGCTGGTATATTTTACTGTTTTTTATTTTATCGATAATTTATATCAGCAACCGGTATATAGCTGATAAAGTCTTGCGGCACGGAATAAAGTTAAGGCTTGAAGCAGCCGAAAAAAAAGCGGAGTATGTAACTAAATCGTCGGAATTGATGCGGC
Source organism: Prevotellaceae bacterium (assembly GCA_031263585.1). Taxonomy (GTDB): domain Bacteria; phylum Bacteroidota; class Bacteroidia; order Bacteroidales; family UBA932; genus JAISFN01. The sequence goes on from JAISFN010000051.1 coordinate 5,814, forward strand.
TAAGTAAACGATCGCAGGTTTTGATGCAAATTGAAAAACGTGATATTGATTTAAAAGAGTCGAAAACACCGCCAAAACGGGTGAAGTAACAGGAAAAGACAAATTTTTAAAAGAGTATGAAAGACCCCAGAATATTATCGCGGATTAGTTTGTTTTACGTAGTGATGCTCATTATCGGAGGGCTGATCATCGTACAGGTGGCTTATTTGCAATTTTTTGCCGAGGATGAAAACGGTATGCCTTACAGCAAAAAAGCAAAGCAGGTAAGCATCAGTAAAGACGAAACCATGCCCAACCGGGGATCAATACTTGCACACGACGGGCAATTGCTGGCAACATCGGTTCCCTCGTACGTACTACGCATGGATTTCAAAGCAAAAGGGATGACCGACTCTATCTTCAAGAGTGATGTAGACGCTTTGGCCAAAGCAATGGCTACCTATTTTAAAGACAAACCGGCTGCCGCTTATAAAAAGGAAATGGAAAAAGCCCGGCGCGAAGCCTTATCCGGTAATGGGCGGCGGGTAAAACGCATCATAAGTCAAAAGGTCGATTATTTACAATTACAGGAGATCAAGCAATTCCCGATGTACAGAAACGGACGTAATGTCGGCGGTTTAATTGCCGAGCAAGAAAGCCGCCGGATTTATCCCTACCAGGGAATGGCTTACCGCACCATCGGCTACCTGAGTGCAGGGAACAGCGGAGCGGGTATCGAAAAATCATATGACAAATATTTGGCGGGCATAAAAGGTATGCACGTTGTACAACGTACCGCCGGCGGTGAATTTATCCCTATTGACAGTGAAGAAAATATCGAACCGAAAGACGGCTGCGATGTAGTATCGACCATTGACGTTGATATACAGGATACCGCCGAAACAGCTTTACGCAAGCAATTAATGAAAGGCGGAGGGTATTTCGAGGCGGGTACTATTGTTGTTATGCAGGTAAACACCGGCGAAATACGGGCAATGGCCAATATGAAACGCAATAAGGACGGTAGTTTCGGCGAAGTATACAATTATGCTATCGGCGCTGCTACCGAGCCAGGATCAACATTCAAGCTGGCCTCGCTGATTGCCGTACTTGAGTCGGGCAATCTTGATATCAACGATGTTATCGACTGCGGCGCATCGCCGGAATGGATATACAAAAATCATACGTTCCGCGAGTCGGGTTCCACCGGTCTGGGCAAAGCCAGCGTGCAAAAAATCATCGAAAAATCATCCAATATTGGTGTAGCCAAAATGGTTATCCATGCTTTCGAAAAAAAGGAAAACAAATTCACCGATTTGTTGTATAAGATGAACCTGAACGAAAAATTAGATATTGACATTGACGGTGAAGCTGTTCCCTATATCAAAAACCCGAAAAAAGACTCGAAAATATGGAGCGTATCATCAATGCCGCAAATAGCAACGGGCTATGAGCTTAAGTTAGCGCCCATACACACATTAGCGTTGTACAATGCCATTGCCAACAACGGCAAAATGGTAAGACCTAAACTGGTAAACGAAGTACGCCGTTACGGGAAAGCCGAACAAACCTTCCCAACACAGGTTTTGAAGGAGTCGGTTTGTTCTCGCAAAACATTGACTAAAGTACGTACGGTGCTTGAGGGCGTAGTAACAAACGGTACAGCATATAATGCATTTAAGGGTTGCAACTATACTGTAGCGGGCAAAACGGGTACGGCGCAAATAGCTTTCGGCAATAAAGGCTATGTACAAAACGAAATGAAACGTCACCAGGCGAGCTTTTGCGGGTATTTCCCGGCTGAAGATCCGCAATTCTCGTGCATTGTAGTTTTGTACACGAGCGATATCCCCAAAAACTCCAACTTTTACGGGGGAACCTGGGCAGCTCCTGTTTTCAGGGAAATTGCCGACAGGATATATACAACGCATCCTACATGGTATATACCGGTAATAGCCTCCGAGGGACAGTATGCCGATATACCTGAATTGAAAAAAGGCAAAAGCGATGAACTGATTGAAGTTGCCCGGAAACTCAATATGCCCTATATGGCCGATAACATTAAATCGGACTGGGCCTTAGCCAGTGTAAACGGGAACAGAAAAATCGAAATAAAAGAACAGCCCACAATTACGAACATTATTCCGTCGGTTGTAGGGATGGGACTGAAAGATGCCTTGTTCTTGCTCGAAGATATCGGGTTGCAGGTAACGTTCAGCGGAAAGGGAACGGTGCGCAGCCAATCTGTTGAAGCCGGACAAAAATTCCGGAAAGGGCAAAACATTATATTAACACTCGGCAATTAAGTGATATATGAAACTAAGTATACTCATACAAACAATTAAAACACATCATATAATCGGTAACAGTGATACTGATGTGTTGGCAATTACTTTCGACTCGCGTAAAGTACAGCCGGGCAGCCTATTTTTTGCCCTGAAAGGAGAAGTGTACGATGGGCATGACTACATTGTCGACGTTGTTAAAAATGGTGCGGCGGCCGTTGTTTGCGAACTATTACCCGAAAAGTTGGCTGCGAACATATGCTATGTACAGGTTCCCGATTCGCACGAAGTCATGGGAATTATGGCATCCGAATTTTACGGCAATCCTTCATCGAAACTGAAATTAGTGGGCGTTACCGGCACTAACGGTAAAACTACAACGGTTACTCTTTTGTACAATATGTTCCGCAAACTGGGGTACAAAGCCGGACTACTTTCGACCGTGGTAAATTACGTTGATATGCGCACGGTTGAAGCCACTCATACAACTCCCGATGCCATTATACTGAACAAACTGTTGGCAGAAATGCTTGATGCCGGCTGCGATTACTGTTTTATGGAGATAAGTTCGCATGCAGTTGTGCAAAAACGCATCAGCGGGTTGAAATTCGCAGGGGCCGTATTCAGCAATATTACACACGATCACCTTGATTATCACAAAACATTTATCGAATACATCAGAGCTAAAAAAGCCTTTTTCGATAATTTACCGGCCGGTGCATTTGCTTTAATCAATACCGACGATAAAAACGGCCGGATAATGGTGCAAAATACCAAGGCAACGATTAAAACCTACGGTCTGAGAAGTATGGCCGATTTTAAATGCCGCATCCTCGAACATTCATTTGAAGCTATGTTGCTGAGTATAGACGGCATTGAAGTTTGGGTACGCTTTATCGGCGAATTTAATGCCTATAATTTACTGGCGGTATACGCAACTGTAATACAATTACTACCAGATAGCAATGCGCTAGAAATGTTGCAGATACTAAGCACGCTTACACCGGTATCAGGCCGTTTCGAACTGATTGCCGTACCATTGCGCCCCAAAGCAATTGTGGATTATGCCCATACCCCCGATGCCCTGCAAAATGTATTAGATACGATTAATAACGTGCGCAAACATCAAACGGTTAAGGGTAAATTAATAACGGTTGTAGGCTGCGGGGGCAACCGCGACAAGGCAAAACGCCCTGTTATGGCACGCATTGCCGCCGAAAACAGCGACAGGGTAATTCTGACGTCGGATAATCCCCGCTTTGAAGATCCCCATGCCATTCTGGAGGATATGAAAGCAGGGCTTGATAACGGGCAAATAGCTAAAACGCTAATAATAAGCGACCGGGTAGAAGCCATTAAAACAGCTGTTTTTCTGTCGTCGCCCGATGATATTATCCTGATTGCCGGCAAAGGACATGAGGATTACCAGGAAATACAAGGCGTAAAATATCATTTTGACGATGAGGAAGTTATATCGGCTGTAATAAATTCATAAATAAAAACTAAGCGTTATGGCAAAAATCGAAGATAAAATAGTTTTTGACGACAGCCTGCTCGGGCAGATTAAAGTAGGTTCGGCTTATGAAAAGGTTGAAGTAGCCATCTATTTGAGGGGTATTAACGAGGGCGATTACGACATTGATACGCTTTTGGATACACTTGTCGATGATAATTTGCAAGAAGGCATAGAAGATTATGCCGGACAAGTCAGGCGGGTTGAAGAGTTTGTCGATTCATTTGAAGACCAAACGGCGGAAGATATCAAAACCCGCATAGTAACGGAAACCATTGCCCACTACGAACGGGATAACGGTCGCAAACCGTTCGATGTCAATATCAACTCGTTAAAGTTGGATTTGGAGCTTAAGCAAATAACCATGTACAAAGACACGCTATTCCTGGATTATGTGTCGCCCGAAAATTTCCCAGACTATGGAATGACAGTGGAATTTGACAAAGATTTATCGGCTGCAAAAATACATATTGATGAAAAATTCGCAGATGATTTTTAATGAAAAAAGCTATTGAATATAAAACATTTAAAAATGTCGATTACACATCAGAACCGTTAATCGACAGTGACTACGAAGCATGCCGTTTTGACAACTGCAATTTTTCGGAAATAACAATAGGTGATATCAATTTTATCGAATGTGTGTTCAATAATTGCAATCTCAGCATGCTTATGCCGAATAACACATCGTTCCGCGATGTTGTATTTAAAAGTTGTAAAATGCTGGGCATACGTTTCGATAATTGTAATCCGTTTTTATTATCGTTTAGTTTTGATAGCTGTACACTGAATTTTTCATCGTTTTACAATCTTAAAATACTGCAGACCCGGTTTATAAACTGCAAACTGAATGAGGTTGATTTTGCAAGCGCTAATTTAACAAAGGCAACATTTCGGCAATGCGATTTAAGTGGAACTATATTCGACTATACCATACTGGAAGGCGCCGATTTGACAACAGCTTATAATTTCACTATAAATCCGGAGGAAAATATGCTGCATAAAGCTCGGTTTTCGATCTCAGGACTGGAGGGCTTATTGCGGAAATACGAATTAATTATTGAAGATTAAAATACAAATAATATACAAACTAAAAACCATGATTATGGCAAAGTTTAAAACAGATGAAATAGACGAGGGAACACTCGAAGGTTACATTACTATCGGCGGTATTGAAATTGAGGCAAACCTCGATTTGGAAAACGACGAAGCCAAAACCGTAGATGATTTCAAAGACCTGATTCTACAGACCGAGCGTTTTGCCGACTATTTTACGGATGAAAAACAACTCGACCTGAAACAGGCAATATCGAAGGAAATTGTTGGTTTGGCTTTTGAACAAGATGAGTACAAACCTACCGATGAAGATTACCTGAATCTTCAAAACGACTTGGAACTATTCGACCTGTATACTTTTTACGGTGGCTTTGTATTGACATTCAGCGCCAAAAATAATTTCCCATGTTGCGATGTGGTTGTCCAGATAGACGAAGACGGTACAATTGACGATATAGCCGTATACGATTCGGATGAATTTGATGACGACGAATTTGACGAGGAATAATCCGCTGGTAAACGCTGCTTTTTCGTAATAAAGATATAATTGAACTAACAAACCAGAACAGATGCTATACCACTTATTCAAATATTTGCGCGAAGCTTTCGAGACCCCAGGGGCAGGTTTATTTACGTATATTTCGTTCCGCGCATCCATGGCAATGATTTTTGCACTTATCATCGGCCTGATTATCGGCAAACGTATAATCCGCATGTTGCAACGCAAACAAATCGGTGAAGAAATTCGCGACCTTGGACTCGAAGGACAAATGCAAAAAAAAGGCACGCCCACTATGGGTGGTATAATTATACTGCTGGCCATACTCGTACCCATACTTTTGTTCGGTAACCTGAAAAACGTATATGTAATTTTAATGATTGTTTCAACCATTTGGTTGGGCTTAATCGGTTTTCTGGACGATTATATCAAGGTATTCAAAAAAAATAAAGACGGGCTTAAAGGTAAATTCAAAATAATAGGCCAGGTTGGGCTAGGACTTATTGTCGGGCTAACCTTATATTTCAGCGATAGCGTTGTTGTTCGCGAAAGAGTGTCAAAACCCACACCTACCTCGAAACTGATGATAGTAGGCGGCGAACACGCTCAACGTATCTGGCTCGAGGAGGGAAAAAGTACCAAAACAACTATTCCGTTTTTTAAAAACAATGAGTTCGATTATGCCATGCTGTCACCTGTACAAGGCGAGCATAAACAAGACTGGGGCTGGCTGATATTTATTATAGCAACTATATTTATTATAGTAGCCGTATCGAACGGGGCAAACCTTACCGACGGGATGGATGGGCTGGCGACAGGGATATCCGCCATAATCGGTACAACGCTGGGGATATTTGCCTACCTGTCGGGTAACGTAATCTATGCTGATTACCTGAATATCATGTACATTCCCAATTCGGGGGAGCTGGTGGTATATATAGCGGCATTTATAGGGGCGCTCATCGGCTTTTTGTGGTACAATTCGTATCCGGCGCAGGTATTTATGGGCGATACCGGCAGCCTAGCATTGGGAGGCATTATTGCCGTATTTGCCATTATAATACGTAAAGAGCTGTTAATACCAATTTTATGCGGGATATTCTTTGTCGAAAGTATATCGGTAGTGCTACAGGTTGGCTATTTTAAATACACCAAAAAACGTTACGGCACGGGGCGGCGTATATTTAAAATGACACCTTTGCACCACCATTACCAAAAGCAAGGCAACGCAGGCATCGACGCTATTATACAACGCCCGTTGCAGGCATTGCCCGAGTCGAAAATAGTAATATGTTTTTGGATTATAGCTTTTTTGCTGGCTGTAATCAGCATAGTAACCTTAAAAATACGATAACCTGAATCTGACAAATTTATAAAGAAAAGTAAAAAATTGCTTGTAATGGAGAAACGAATTGTAGTACTGGGAGGAGGCGAAAGTGGCGTGGGAGCTGCTGTACTGGCAAAAACAAACGGTTTTGATGTTTTCCTTTCCGATAAAGGCTTAATTAAGGACGAACATAAAAAAGTTCTGTCTCAATACAATATTGAATTTGAAGAAGGAAAGCACAGCGAAAACCTGATATTGAATGCCAACGAAGTAATTAAAAGCCCCGGCATACCCGATCATGCATCCATTGTTATAGAACTGAAAAACAGGGAAATCCGTATTATTTCCGAAATAGAATTTGCTGGACGTTACTGCCCGGCGTGTAAAATTTGTATCACCGGGAGTAACGGTAAAACTACAACGACTTCGCTCATTTATTTTTTACTTAAAAATGCTGGATTAAATGTAGGCTTGGCTGGCAATATCGGTAAAAGTTATGCTTTACAGGTAGCTACCGAAAAGTTTGATTATTATGTAATCGAGTTAAGCAGCTTTCAACTTGACGATATGTATGAGTTTAAAGCGGATATTGCCATATTGCTCAACATAACGCCCGACCATTTGGACAGGTACGATTACAAGTTGCAAAATTACGTGAACTCGAAATTTCGTATAACGCAAAATATGCGTAAGGAGGATTGTTTTATCTTTTGTTCGGATGACGAGATTACCATGGGGCATCTTCAAAAAATTATATTAAAGGCTCAAAAGTTGCCATTCTCTCAAGCCGAAAAATTCGACCAGGGAGCTTTTGTCGACGGAGACAATATGATTACCCGTTACCAAGATTCCGAATTTGCCATGCTACTTGATGAATTATCACTTAGCGGACGGCACAATGTATATAATTCGATGGCGGCCGCTATTACAGGGAAGGTGCTGGATGTCAGTAATAATGTAATTCGCCAAAGCCTAATGGGTTTTGTAGGTGTCGAACACCGGCTGGAAACCGTTTTGAAAGTACGTGGCATCACTTTTATTAATGACTCGAAAGCAACCAATGTAAATTCGGCCTGGTATGCTTTGGAAAGTGTGAAAAGCAGTGTAATATGGATAGCCGGCGGAACCGATAAGGGCAACGACTATTCGCCGTTGTATAATTTGGTAAAAGAGAAGGTAATTATAATTATTTGCATGGGTGTGGATAATAAAAAAATAATTGAAAGCTTTACGGGTAAAGTATCCGTTATTATCGAAACGCATTCGGCAAAGGAAGCTGTTGAAAAAGCTTACGAACTTGGCGAACCCGGCGATACGGTATTGCTGTCACCCGCATGCGCAAGCTTCGATTTATTTGAAAATTACGAAGACCGTGGCCGTCAGTTTAAAGAGGCTGTAAGGAATTTGTGATAAAATGGTATCACGTAACATAATTCTTTTAATTAGATATGTGATGTGCGATATGTGAAAAATCGCAATACGTATGTCACATTTAACGATTTACAATTAACAATCAACAATTACAATGAAACTGGCATTTTGGAATAGTGTAAAGGGAGATAAGGTAATTTGGCGCATTGTGTTGATATTGTCTTTCATGTCTATATTGCTTGTGTATTCATCCACACCAACATTAGTTGTACGGTACAACTACAGCATATTTTATTTTTTGCTTGAGCAATCGGTTTACGTAGGATTAGGTTTGTTTCTGGTATATTTATTCCATAATATTCCGGTTGGGCTATACCGTAGGCTGGCAATTGTGGCGTTGGTATTCTGTATCTTGCTTTTACTATTGACGTTAATTTTCCCAGCGCCCATTAGCATCGAAAAAAATGCCTACCGCTGGTATAAAATTCCTTTAATCGGTATAAGCATACAAACATCGGATGTAGCAAAAATCGGCCTGATTATATACTTAGCAAAAGTGCTGGAAAACAATAATCTGGACACGTTTATGCAGGTAGCTCTCAAAGCGCTGTTACCCATTGTTATTGTTTGTTCGCTGATAATGTACGGCAATTTTTCAACCGGATTATTAATCGGTATAACCTCATTGTGTATCATGTTTATAGGTGGTATAAAAAAGCGATTTATTGCCTATATGCTGGGGATACTGGTTGGCCTGGCAACATTAGTTGTAATAATAGGGCTTGAGTTTCCTAGTGCCATACCGCGTGCAACCACGGCTGTAAATCGTGTTACACGGTTTATAAATGATGACGATGTAAGCTCGGAAGATAATTTCCAGGCCGAACAGGCAAAAATTGCCGTGGCGTCTGGCGGTATAATCGGCTTAGGGCCGGGTAACAGCACGCAACGCTATATATTGCCCGAAGCACACTCCGATTTTGTATATGCCATTGTTGCCGAAGAATACGGCTTTATTGGGGCGCTTGTATTTTTGCTGTTATATTTATGGCTGCTGTTCAGGGCTGTACTGATAGCTAAAAAATGTACCCGGATATTCCCCATGATTGTTGTGTTGGGGTTTATGTTAATCATTGTCTTTCAGGCTATGATAAACATGGGCGTATCGGTAGGCGTATTCCCGGTAACCGGGCAAACATTACCGCTGGTAAGCAAGGGCGGAACATCAATGGTTTTTATGAGCGTAGCATTCGGCATAATATTGGCTATCAGTAGAACAGCCGATGAAAAGATGATAAAAGACAAGGGGCAACCAGCAACAGAGAATTGAAGATGGTATCAAGACTTTTTAATTGGATATGCGATATGCGAAAAATCGCAATACGCATATTACGATTAACAAATTAATAATTGATATAATGAAAAAAATAATAATAAGCGGAGGAGGAACCGGAGGGCATATATATCCGGCTGTATCCATTGCCAATGCGCTTAAAAAGGCCTATAGCGCTATCGAGATACTTTTTGTAGGTGCCGAGGGTAAAATGGAAATGGAAAAGATTCCGACAGTAGGCTACCCGATAATCGGGTTACCCGTAGCCGGATTGCAACGCCGGTTTACGTTGAAAAACCTTGCCGTACCTTTCAAATTAATGAAAAGTTTACGCAAAGCCTCCAAAATTATTAAAGATTTCAAACCCGACGCGGTAGTTGGCGTAGGCGGGTATGCCAGCGGACCGGTTTTAAAACGAGCGGCTAAGAAAGGAATACCTACCGTATTGCAGGAACAAAACTCATATGCAGGCTTAACCAACAAATTGTTAGCCAAAAAAGCTCGGTTAATTTGCGTAGCCTATGATGGTATGGAGCGTTTTTTCCCAAAAGAAAAAATTATGCTAACAGGCAACCCGATCAGGCAAGATTTATTCGATTTAAAAACAATCCGTGCGGAAGCCCTAGAATTTTTCCAACTCGACCTGAACAGGAAAACACTGTTAATTTTAGGAGGAAGCCTTGGTGCCCGCACAATAAACGAGAGTGTTATAGCCGCCTTGGAGCTATTGCAGTCGAGTAACATACAGGTAATTTTGCAAACCGGCAAATTTTATATCGACCAGGTTCGACAGGCATGGGACAAGTATAAGCCCTGCCATGTAAAAGTACACGATTTTATTTATCGTATGGATTATGCCTATGCCGCCGCCGATGTAATTATATCGCGAGCCGGCGCCGGCACTATATCCGAGTTGTGCATGGTTGGCAAACCGTGTATTCTGGTGCCATCGCCCAATGTTGCCGAAGACCACCAGACGAAAAATGCAATGTCGTTGGTAAACAAACAGGCGGCTTTGCTGGTTACTGATAAAGATGCCCGTAAACAATTGGTGGAGGATGCGCTAAAATTATCTGAAAATATTGAGTTAATGGCTAATCTAAGTTCGAACATAAAAAAACTGGCTTTACCCGATGCAGCCGACCGGATTGCCGCAGAAATTATAAAATTAGCTAACGGGCAAACAGTATGAAAACAGTATATTTAATTGGTATAGGCGGTATAGGGATGAGCGCTTTAGCCCGTTATTACAAACACGCGGGTTACGAGGTGGCAGGCTACGACCGTACACCATCGCTGCTTACAGCGGAGCTGGAGAGTGAAGGCATTGCCATACATTATTCCGATGATATCGATCAAATTCCTGTAACGTATACAGAGAATAAGGATACACTGGTAATATATACCCCCGCCGTACCGATCGATATGGGCGAATTCAACTATTTTCTCAAGGCGGGTTATAAGCTTGTAAAACGTTCGGCTGTGTTGGGTTTAATAGCTTCGGAAAAACAAACCATGGCTGTTGCCGGCACACACGGTAAAACAACCATATCGACCCTGCTAGCCCATATAATAACGCAGGCTGGCGGAGGATGCACTGCATTTTTGGGTGGTATATCAAAAAACTATAACAGTAATTTATTGTTGTCGGACAGCAAATGGCTGGTAGCCGAAGCCGACGAATACGACCGCTCGTTTTTGCAGTTGTATCCGCAAGTAGCCGTAATTACTTCGGCTGATGCCGACCATCTTGATATTTACGGTACTGCGGATGAAATGCGGAAAGCTTTCGGCGAGTTTGCAAGCCAGATTAAGCCCGAAGGGGTGTTGATTCTGAAAAATGGGGTAGATATACCCATGGATAACGTTAAAGCTACCGTTTACCGTTATGCTTATAATACCCCTTGCGATTTTTATGCGGAAAATATCGAACTGCAGGAAGGTGGATATTACCGTTTCGATATCCATACGCCGTTCGGTATTATTTTCGGCTGTACGTTGGGCGTACCGGGTTGGGTAAATGTCGAAAATGCGGTGGCTACGGCGGCAGTTGCCCTTATTACAGGGGTTAACGACATTAAATTGAAAGAGGCTTTGCGGAGTTTTGCCGGGGTAAAACGCCGTTTCGATTTTCATGTTAACACACCGCAACATGTTTACATTGACGATTATGCACATCATCCAGTAGAGCTGAAGGCTGCCATAACGTCAATAAAACAAATGTTTCCGGGGCGGAAAGTTACGGGGATATTCCAGCCGCATTTGTACACGCGTACACGCGACTTTGTCGCCGACTTTGCCGAAAGCCTGAGCTTGCTCGATAGCTTGATTCTACTGGATATATATCCTGCCCGTGAGTTGCCGATTGAGGGAGTTACATCTAGGATAATTTTCGATAAAGTTACTATTGCCGACAAACAATTGTGTACCAAAGAAGAGTTGCTGGATGTACTGAAAAAACCAACCATCGATATATTGGTTACACTCGGTGCAGGAGATATCGACAGGCTGGTTGAGCCGATAACAAATTTGATTGCATAGATAGAGTCAAGAGGTAATAATCAAGACTGTACTTGAAAAATAAATAAGTTCTTAAGAGCATTTATTGATATATTTTGTCATCCTGAGTGAAACGCAAAATCTATTTATGTGGTGATATACAAGATGCTTCACTACGTTCAGCATGACAAAAACAACTATAACATTAATTATTATATAACGATATTATGTTGATTTAAAACATTGAAAATGAAAAAATATTGGAGCATCATAATCCTTTCAGGGACACTTGCAGCATTGGTAATTTACCTTGTTGTAACGCTCAACTTCGCTTCATCCAGCGAAGACGAAACGCTATGTACCAATATTAATGTACAGATAGTAAATAAGGACGATTTAAACCTTGTTACAGCCGAAGATGTTATCAGTATCATCAAGTCGAGCGGAGAAAAGGTTATCGGTATTCCCATGAAAAATATTGCCGTATATAAAATACAGGAATTACTAGACTCGAAAAGCTTTATTAAATCGGTAAGCGTATATACAACTATCGACGGTTTATTAAATGTAAAATTAACCCAGCGTGTACCGGTTGTACGCGTCCACATGCCTAACGGTGCATTTTATATAGATGCTTACGGATTTGTATTCCCATTGTCAAATACTTACACGCATTATGTACCAGTGGTTACCGGCAATATGCTTTTACCGTTCAGGCTACCGTACAAAGGCGAATTGCCCGATGACGACAATTCGAAAACATTACGGGATTTACTGAGCTTTGTGGGCTTTCTGAATACCAACAGTTTTTGGAATGCCGAAATTGAACAGATAAACATATTGCCGAATGCCGATGTCGAGTTAATCCCACGCTCTGGGAATTATATCATACATCTTGGTAAATTCGATGATTATAAGTATAAATTAAAAAAGCTATATACATTTTATACAAAAGTTTTACCGATCGAAGGATGGAATAAATATTCGACCCTCGATTTACGATACAGCAATCAGGTTGTGGCAACATTAAAGAATAAACTATAAAATAAACAAAAACGACTAACGAATACAAAACTACACAATTATGTCTGAATATGTAGCAGCAATTGATTTAGGAACAACCAAAGTGGTTACCCTTGTCGCAAAAAAAACAGAATCCGGACGTTATAACATATTGGCACATAGCGAAGCTCCTTCATCAGGAGTGCATCGCGGTCAGGTTGAAAACATCCAGGAGGTGGTTAATGCCGTAAAACCGACTATTGAAGAAGTACGCCGTAAATCGGGAATTAATTTTACCGATGTATTTGTAGGTATTGCTGGGCAGCACATCCGCTGTATCGAAAGCCGCGGGGACTTACAACGCGAAGATTATGATCTCGAAATATCGGCCAAGGAAGTAAAACGTCTCGAAGACAGCATGTATAATATCCGCATGGAGCCGGGCGAAGAAATCCTGCACGTTATTCCCCAAAGCTATAATGTAGACGATAGTTTAGGCGTTAACAACCCTGTAGGGCGCCTGGGACAACGCTTATCGGCCAATTTCCATATTATTATCGGCAAAACCCTCTCTGCCCAGCACACACAGCGTTGTATCGACAGGGTTGGCTTAAGTTTGAACCGGCTGGTACTGGAACCTTTAGCTTCGGCAAAGGCTGTACTTACCGAAGACGAAAAAGAAGTGGGTGTGGCAATGGTTGATATGGGTGGCGGTACTACCGATCTGGTTGTATATTACGACAAGGTGGTGCGCCACACAGCCGTCATTCCGTTCGGCGGTAACGTAATTACCGCGGACATTAAACACGGATGCGGCGTATTAGCTCGCCAGGCCGAACAAATGAAGGTACAATATGGGTCGTGCTTGGCATCGATGGCTCCTCAGAATAAAATTATTACCATACCCGGCATTTCGGGCCGCGAATCGCGCGAAATATCGTTTAAAACGCTCGCCAGCATTATCGAAGCGCGTTTGGAAGAAATAATCGGCGCGGTGATGTTCGAAATCGAACGTTCGGGATTTATGGACAAGTTAAGTGCGGGCATTGTGTTTACAGGCGGCGGAGCCATGTTCTCGGATATGCCTCAGTTTATCCGCTTAAAAACAGGTTTCGATGTGCGCATCGCCAAACCCCAGTATTTAACACCCGAGTGTTCGCCCGATATTTTCCGCGAAACGTATTCAACTGCAGTAGGGTTGATTATGACCGGATTTGAATATATCGAAGAAGATGAAATCAGATATATCGAGTATAAAGACACGGAATCGGTTGTGGTAGAAATGGACCCCAACCCTAATCTCGATCACACGGCAGAAGTAAGGTCGCCGAAGCCGAGGAGTTTAAAAGATATTATCAGCAGCTTTTTTACCGATCGTGAAGATGGCGTATAATTTATAGGATTGTTGATCGGTTATTGATACCCAATTACTACCGTATTGTCATCCTGAATGAAGTGAAGAATATGAAGTAGAGATGCTTCGCTTCACTCAGCATGATAACTTGATAGTAACTTAGTATGATAATAGACGGGCAATAATTATTATGACGGAATTGTTTGTTATAAATTAGAGTTTACATGGAGCAAACGCATGAAAAAGCAATCAAGCATTAAATTGTTAATATATAAAACATATGTCTAATTGTTAATGTGAAATAAAAAATACTGGATTACCTGCGTTTGCTCTATAGTAGTTTATATAAATTAGAGATAGAAAGATAAAAGAGCAAAATACCTTTCCCTCAGCCACCTCCTTTTGGAGGGTTTGAGTAGGCAGTTCCTTAAATCCTTGTTCGATATAATGTTTATATAAAATTTTGAATTTTGAATCTATATTAAAAATTTTACAGCTATGAATGAATATGTACCCGTAGATTGGGAAAATCGAGGAGGATCGATTATAAAGGTAATCGGTGTTGGCGGCGGCGGTTGTAATGCCGTTAAAAACATGTACAGCATGGGTATCGAAGGTGTCGACTTTATTGTTTGTAATACTGACCAGCAAGTACTGCTTAAAAGCCCGATACCCACAAAAATACAACTCGGAGCCACTCTTACCAAAGGGCGAGGCGCCGGTTGCGATCCCGAACAAGGACGTAAAGCTGCACTCGAAAGTATAGAACCCATCCGCGAAGTACTGGCAAACAATACCGAAATGGTTTTTATAGCCGCAGGTATGGGCGGGGGTACAGGTACGGGCGCTGCTCCAGTAATTGCCAAGGAAGCCCGCGAACTGGGAATACTTACGGTTGCTATTGTTACTCTGCCGTTTCAGGACGAAGGTAACGACCCGTTCGACCGTGCGGTTGCAGGTATCCGCGAGTTACAGCAATATGTCGATTCACTGCTGATTATTAATAATCAAAAATTATACGAAATTTATCCCAATTTATCGGTATTTGATGCATTCCCCAAAGCCGATGATATTGTATCGACAGCGGTCAAAGGTATTGCCGAAATTATTACCGTAGAAGGTTATATTAATGTCGACTTTGCCGATGTGAAAATGGTAATGAAAAACAGCGGAGTAGCTGTAATGGGTACCGGAAAAGTTTCGGGCGAAAAACGTGCCCTGCAAGCCGCCGAACTAGCTTTAAACTCGCCTCTGCTAAGCGACAGTGATATTGCCGGGGCACGCAATATTCTGGTCAACATCAGTTCTGGTAAAAATAACCCGCTTAAAATGAGCGAGCTTGGCGAAGTTATGAATTACATCAACAAGGAATCGGGTGGTAAGGCGAATTTTAAACGAGGCGTTGTACTCGACTCCCGCTTGGATGAAAATTCGGAGGAAGGAATAATTACTGTTACCATAGTGGCTACGGGATTTACCATGAATACCATCCCCGAACTAAGTGCACACACCCCCTATGATACGGTACAGGTTCCGCTGGAAGATAAATACCATAAAAATAAGACTATTACCGAAGGTGAAGAAATATTCGAAATTCAGGATAAGCCCGTATCAAAAGACGACGAAACGGTATTGCCAGATAAGGATACGTTTATTATCCGCGAAGCCAATACTACTACTGTAGAAGAACCCGGCACACCCTTGCAAACCAGAATACAGTATTCAAAACCGACATTGCAACATCATAAGAATAAGGATATTACCTATTTAGAAGAAACGCCGGCGTACGAACGTAAAAACATGAACCTTAATTTAAAGGGCGGGTTATCAGGCAGTAACAATGAAATATCGCGCCACAAACTTGAAGGCGACAACGAAGACGGTTATAAACTCAGCCAGAACAATTCATTCTTAGATCAAATTGCCGATTAGAAAAGTCATATTATAAAAGATAAAATAAAGGCGCCGAAAATAAAATTGGCGCCTTTATCAACTTAGTTATTATATAGATTACAATAAATAATTACACGAATAGCTACTTCATAATGTTTGGCCTAATGATTATTTGCACACTATCAATAATTAATATGCAATAAACAATTATCAATTATATAAGCATTATCAAGGCTTATTCGATTTCATTACCTTCATCCATTAATTGTAAATTCTCTACTAATTTTACAAATTCATGGCGATAGCCTTCGCTGTCTTCGCCGTAGGCTCCTTTTGCCATAGCAATGGCTTTCTCGTAACTGGCCTCCGATTTGTAAGGAGAGTTATGCAGCAACATGCCTACCTGGGCTACCGCTGCCGAAAAGCGGAAATTTGCCGAACTTATGGCCAGTGGCATTTTAAGATCGATTACCGGAACTTCAATTTTTTTACTGGCATCGCCGACAGGCTCCTTGTAACGTATTTTTACGGTCAACAATTCTATGCTAGTACTCAAAGCTTTGCCATCTTTTTTATTTTTATTGGGCTGGTATTTTAAATCGTCAACCGAGCTTATAATATTACTGTTTATACCTACCGGAATAATTTCGTACAAAGCCGTAACAGTGTGTCCAGCGCCCATTTCACCGGCATCTTTGGTATCATCGTTAAAATCTTCCTTTTTCAGCATGCGGCTTTCATAACCAATCAAGCGGTAAGCCTGTACTTTTGCAGGGTTAAACTCTACCTGTAATTTCACGTCTTTAACAATGGTAAACAATGTACCGCCGAATTCGCTTACCAGTACCTTTTTAGCTTCGATGAGATTATCGATATAAGCATGGTTCCCGTTTCCTTTCTGTGCCAAAATCTGCATTTTGCTGTCCTTGTAATTGCCCATGCCGTAGCCCAGTACCGTAAGGAAGACCCCGTTTTGCCGTTCTTTTTCAATCAATTGTTCCAAATCCTCATCACTCGATACGCCTACATTAAAATCGCCGTCGGTTGCTAGAATTAAGCGATTATTTCCGTTTTTAATAAAATTTTCTTTTGCTATTTTGTAAGCCAATTTAATACCCATGCCTCCGGCAGTCGACCCACAGGCTCTGAGTTTATCAATGGCATTGTTTATTTTCTCTTTATCCTTTCCACTTGTCGATTCCAATGTTATGCCTGCACTACCGGCATAAGTAACTATCGCCACGTGGTCAATATCGCGTAATTGCTTTACCAGCATTTTCATCGACGATTTCACCAACGGCAGCTTATTTGCTGAACTCATGGACCCCGATACATCAATCAAGAATATCAGGTTTGATCCCGAAAGCTCTTCAATGGGAATATCTTTGGCTTTTATACCCACATGCAACAAACGGTTTTGCATGTTCCATGGACAATCCGATACTTCAGTAATTACATTTATAGGGTGTTTACCCATTGGCTGGGGATAATTGTAGTTAAAATAATTAATCAGTTCCTCGGTACGTACGGCATCCTTCGGTGGCATTTGCCCCTGATTAATAAACCGGCGGACATTGGAATACGAAGCCGCATCAACATCAATGGAAAAAGTAGACAGGGGAAAATCCTTGGCCAGCTGGAATTTATTTTCGGTAAACGAGCCGTACTCCTCGGTATTAGCTACATATTGTGGATAGTAATACATCTGGCTTTGAGTGGGATCTACCACATAATATTTATTTCTCGAATATTCGGAGATTCTCCTTGTAGTTTCAAGTTTTTTATCGGCATAAGCCATAACTACAATTTCATCTAAAGCTTCTTTTTCATATTGAATATCATTAAGAATAATCTGAGGTTGCAAGCTGACATTAACAACAGAGCGGGTTGCTATTTTTTCTTCGCGTACCTCGTAACCTGAATACGAAAATACAAGAATCTTACTGTCTGCCGGAACGGAAATCGAATATTTCCCGGCCTTATCCGTTGTCGCCGTTATGCTTGTTCTTTTCAACATTACCATCGCCCCACCAATAGGGGCTTTGGTAATGGCATCGGATACTGCCCCCGTAATGGTTTTTTGTTTAGAATCGGCAGATACATAATTGCTCCCTAAAATAACGGAACCGGCTACTATTGCCATCACCAATACCGTTTTTACAATAGAACTTGCTTTCATACGATCACTATTTTAATTTTTTTTGATTGTTGTTTTGTAATATAGATGCGAGCCCGAAATTTATTCCATAATTTATTTTGAAAAAAAGTGATTATTATTTCGCCGTATAAAAAATTTCTATATCTTTGTAATATTATTTTAATATCAATTAAAAATATATAAATATGAAGAACGAAGTAAATTTCAGCGGATTACGCTTAAATGGTGTATTGATGATGGTTATAAATATCCTGATACTTGTTGCGGCTATACTGTCATTTGTTTTTATTGAAAGGTTTAAGACTCCCGCCATTATTTCCGGCATTGTGCTTATGCTCATCGACATTATAGGTTGGTTTGGGTTTGTACTGATTGAACCGAACAACTCGTGTGTGCTGGTATTTTTCGGTAAATACAGCGGAACGATTAAAAACAACGGTTTCTTTTTCGTTAATCCTTTTTACTCGAAAAAAATACTGTCGTTACGCGCTAACAACATGGACGTTGAACCGATAAAAGTGAACGACAAAATCGGCAATCCAGTGATGATTGGTTTAGTGCTGGTTTGGAAAATTGAAGATACTTACAAAGTATCGTTCGATATTGAATCGGAACAGCAGGTTGTATCTACAGCTAACAATAAATCAGGTATATCAGAGGTAAAAAAAGTAAGCCGGTATAACCACTTTGTAAAAGTGCAAAGCGATGCCGCGCTACGTAAACTAGCAGGGATGTATCCCTACGATAATTTCGACGGGGAACACGAAACGTATGAACTGACCCTACGCTCGGGAGGAGAGGAGGTTAACGAACAGCTGGAACATGAGCTTAGCGAACGTTTAGCTATTGCCGGTATAAAAGTAATTGAGGCACGCATAAACTATCTTGCTTATGCCTCGGAAATTGCGGGGGCTATGCTCCGCCGCCAGCAAGCATCAGCAATTATTGCCGCACGCGAAAAAATTGTGGAAGGAGCCGTAAGTATGGTTGAACTGGCTTTGAATAAATTATCTGAAAATCATGTGGTTGAATTGGATGAGGAGAAAAAAGCGGCTATGGTAAGTAACCTTATGGTAGTGCTTTGCGCCGATGACAACGCCCAACCAGTAATTAATACAGGTACTTTATACCAGTAAACGAGAGTATATGACAATATAGTGATATGCTAATGTGCTTATTTGCTAATGTGCTTATTTGCTGATTGTAATATGCATGTTGCGATTTTTTGCACATCGCAATTAACAAATCTAATTAAAAATGTCATGTATCTTGATGTCAATTTCAAAATAAATTGAACTAAAATGTCTGCCAAAGAGAATAAAACAAAATCTTTTGTTTTGCGTATAGACGAGAATACATTCAAGTCCATTGAAAAATGGGCTGCCGATGAATTCCGAAGCGTAAATGGGCAAATGCAATGGATTATTGAACAGACCTTAAAAAAAAGCGGACGACTGAAAAACAAGAAACAAACAGATTCAACAGATAAAGAATAACAGAAAACCAACACTTTTGGGCGAAATAAAAATGTGCTAATGTGCGACTTTTTTAATTAGCCAATTAAGTCGTGATACCTGATACTTATAAAATTATTATACTTTTGCACATAATCACTTTTAACGTATCTATTTGAATACCGAATTTTTTATTGCCAAACGGCTGTCATACAGCAGATCAACTGATGACCACATATCACGGTTAATGTCCCGCATTGCGACTGTTAGCATTAGCTTGAGCCTAGCCGTAATGATTATCTCGGTGGCTGTGCTAACCGGATTCAAACAGCAAATTAAAAGTAAATTGACGGGCTTTGTATCAGCTATCCAAATCAAAAACTATGATACGAATATCTCATTCGAAACCGTACCTATTGCCAATTACTATGATTTTATTCCGCAGATAAAACAGATTAAGGGGGTAAAACAAGTACAGCAATATGCAACTAAAGGCGGTATTATTAAAACCGACGAAGAAATACAAGGGGTTGTATTAAATGGCGTTGCTACCGATTTCGACTGGAATTTCTTTAAGTCGTATCTGGTAGACGGAGAAATATTCGAGGTAAACGACAGTATATCCACCAATAAAGTATTGATTTCTCAATCGTTGTCATCACTATTGAAGCTGAAAACGGGCGACAGTTTCGAAATTTATTTTGTGCAGGAGCCTGTCCGTGTCCGTAAATTTACCGTATCGGGCATATACAATACGTATTTCGAGGAGCAGGACCGTAGTTATGTTTTGTGCGATATTAAACATATACAACGCCTTAACGGATGGACAAAAAACCAAATTTCGGGCTTCGAGGTCAGTTTGCACGACCTTAACGACTTAGGAGAAGTATATGAACAGGTTGACGATTTGGTATCGTATATAAATTTTGAAGACGGTTCGCGCCTGATTGTTTACGCTGTTGATGAAATATTCCCCGAAATATTCAACTGGCTTAACATCTTGGATATGAACGTATGGATTATCCTTATTTTAATGCTGGCCGTATCGGGTTTTAACATGGTATCGGGATTGTTAATCATGTTGCTGGAAAAGTCCTCGATGATAGGATTGTTTAAATCGATGGGCATGCTCAATTTCAGCCTGCAAAAAATATTTCTATATCGTTCGGGCATTATTGTGGTAAAAGGTGTGTTCTGGGGCAATATTATCGGTATCGGCTGTTGCCTGCTGCAACAACACTTCGGCATTTTCAAGCTAAACCCAGCCGATTATTACTTTTCGGTAGCTCCTGTCCAGTTACAACTGTTGCCGATACTGTTACTCAATGCATGTTCGTTTATTTCAGTACTGCTCCTGCAACTCTTACCCTCGATGTTTATTGCCAAAATCAGCCCCGATAAAACAATCCGGTTCAATTAAAGTTAATTGGAAATGGTATCAGGTATTAAGTATTACGTATCAAGTAGCATGACCTTTTTAATTAGCAAATTAGAGAATTTGAATATAATTTTCATATTTTTAATTCTCTAATTTGCTAATTAGCTCATTAACGCTTTACGCTGTACGTATATCATACTTCATAATTAACTTATCTAAAAATCATTGCCCATAAATGTGAAGTTTATTCCGCAGCTCGTTAATCTCGTTCTGCATAGTATCAATCCGTTCCAACAGGTTACGAACTACGTCAATACCTTCAACATTCAACGATAAATCGTAATGCCAGCGTATATATTTTTCCAAATCGGGCAATTGTTCAACGCTGATATATTTTTCGTTGTCAACTATTTGTATATCAATCAAATTTTCTGCATCAAGCTCCAGTAAAAATACTGGGTCGATATTGCTTTTGCGAGAATACTCGCTTATAATAATCAAATCGGCTTGCATAAAATAATGGTTTACTTATGAATTTGATAATTCGCGGAATAATTCTTTTTGTTTATCGGTCAATCCGGTAGGTATCTGTATCGAATATGTAACAATCAAATCGCCGAATTGCCCGTCCTTTTTATATACCGGGAAACCTTTCTCTTTAAGCCTTACTTTTGTTCCATTTTGTGTTTCGGGCTTAACGGTTAATTTTACTGTCCCGTCCAAAGTATCAATTGTTTGTTCTCCGCCTAATATCGCAGTGTACAGGTTTAGCGCCACTGTAATGTACAAATCGTTATTTAGGCGTTTAAATTTGGGGTCGGCCAAAATTACAAAGCCTACGTATAAATCGCCGGCCGGCCCGCCGTTAACACCCGGAGCACCATAGCCTTTCAATTTAATTGTTTGTCCGTTATCAACGCCGGCGGGAATAGTTATGCGGATATTTTTACCGTTTATGGTAAGTACCTGTTTGTGAGTTTTAGCAGCATCGCGCAAGCTGAGTTGGAGTTCGGCATTATAGTCCTGCCCTCGGAAACCGGCTGTATGGCCGCGCGCTCCTCCCCGACTACCGAAAAGCGACTCGAAAAAATCGGAAAATTCACCGGTATCCCCGTCAAATCTCTGCGATGACCAAAAACCGTCGCCGTCTCCGCCCGGCCACTGTTGCTGCGATTGCTGTGAGCGGGCTTGTTCAAATTGGTCGGCATGTTTCCAGTTTTCGCCATAGGCATCGTATTTTTTACGTTTTTCGGGGTCGCTGAGTACTTCGTTCGCTTCATTCAATTCCTGGAATTTCCGCACAGCATCAGGGTCATTTGTATTCAAATCGGGATGTAACTTGCGTGCCAGCTTTTTATAAGCCTTTTTAATATTTTCCTGCGATGCGTTTTGATCAACGCCAAGAATTTTGTAATAATCGATATAAGCCATAGCTCAATTTATTATATAATTTATGATTTTTAAAAATGTGATAACGTGGTAAATATGAGCTCCATTTTTGTAAATATTTAGTAGACATTATATAATTGAAGATAATATCAAATAATGAGTATCAGGTATCATAAATTTTTAATATACTAATTTGCTGATGCGCCAATGAGAGTATAAGTGACTAAACAAATCATCACATCAACAACAATCATTTTACGCTTTACCATTAACAAATAAGCATATTAGCAAAGGACAAAGGTATGAAATTATATTTTACACTGGATTCCTTGCGGTGAGCTTTGCAAAGCTCGGTTGCTTCATGTTTTGTCCTCGTAATTATGCATTTACATCATTGAGAACCGTAGGCGAAGCAATCCAGTATTTTTCATTTTTACATCAATAATTTGATACTTGATTGTTTTTCCATATGGTTACCCTATTAGTAATTAACAATATGAGATGCATTATGTTCACTTTATATAAAATGTGAAATGTGATATATATACAATGCAAAGTGTTAATTATCTAATTAATTTTCAATTTAGCTAAGAATACGCTTTTGCAGGGCTCTGAACCAGATAAACGCTACAATACCTTTCAGCATACTGGTAATGCTGATTGCCCACCAAACACCTAGTATGCCCATACCAGCTGTCGCCAGAAAAATGGCTAAAGGTATCCGTAAAATATTAAATCCTATGCTGATAATGGCAGGGGGTACTGTTCTTCCCATTCCGTAAAACAAGCCCTGCATGGTTATTTCGAGCATCATAAATATCATTGAGTACCCGTCAATCCGTAAAAAAATACCGCCCGACAAATACGCTTCGTATTCGGGCACAATAAGCGAAAAGGCTTCGTTACCCCAAAACACAAACAATATGGTGCAGAATAGGCCGAATAGCGTAGTCATTTTTAAGGTAATACGGTATGCGTTCAATACCCTTTGCTTTTTTCCGGCAGCATAATTCTGGGCAACAAAAGCGCTCAAACCGGTACTAAAGCCCTGAGAGGTATTCCAGGCAATAGCCTCAATTTGCCCTCCGGCGGTTAGAGTCATCACCCCGATGTGCCCGCCGTAAATCGAGGCTGTGCGCGCCATCAGCAAATTGATAATGGCAAATAATGAATTAAGCAAAGCAACCGGCAAACCCAGCTGAAACACCCACTTTGTGTACGAAGCCCGCAACTTTGTAAAAAATGGAAAACCGCCCAACAGTTTTCCCCTCACTTTCAATTGGTAAACAAAAAGCCCGCAAACAGTTGCCTGCGATAACCAAGTAGCCCATGCAGCGCCCGCCGTACCCATATTAAAGCCGAAAATAAAAAGAGGATCCAGCGCCATATTCATTACTAGTCCGCTACCGCTGATGTAGAAAGGAATTTTGCTGAACCCCGATGCATTGTGTATGCCGGTAAATGCAACCGAAAGAAAAACAAAGGGAAATGCCATTGATACAATCCGTAAATATTCAACCGATTTAGTAGCTATTTCGCTATCCAGTTTAAACAAGCTGATGACGGGGTGCGCAAAAACAAAAAGCAAAAAAGTCCAGCAAAGCGAAATAATTAGGCCGATTGTAACATTATGCGAGGCATATCTGCGGGCATCGTCCATGTTGCCTGTCCCGATACTTTGCCCGACACTTACCTCCGCCCCCACTTTATTTAACAGCGAGATGGAATAGGTCATCCAGGTAAGAATACCGACAGCCCCGATTGCCGCCACCGACTCGCTGCCCAAACGCCCTACCCAGGCCATATCCGTCAGGCTATAAGCCATCTGGATAAATGACGTACCCATGATAGGAAGCGCCAAGTTAAAAAGTTGGCGGGTAATAGGCCCTTTTGTCAGGTTCTTTGCTCCTTGCATCTTAACTTTCTGTTTCTTATTTCGCGCAAATGTAAAAAGAAATTCCTATTTTTACGGCCTTATAACAAGTATAATTAAGTTCACAAGACTATTTACTATAATCTAACGTATCTTCCGACCAAACAGTTACGGATACAAAATGTGTCGACTGAGCTTGCAGGCTCTCTGAAAACAAAGAACATATTGTTGGTTTCGAAATGTTAGGCGATGGACTTTTAGCTTTTAATAAAATATCTGACCAAACGGGAGATCCACAAATTGTTTTCGGTAATGATCGTGGCGCTATACTGGTTGGACTGATGGTGAATTTGAGTTTAGAGTTAAAATATATGTAGGTAATAAAAATGCATCTGGCAACGAATTGATAAATGCTTTCAAATTTTAAACAGTTTATAACACTTCAAAACATTCAGGTTCATAAATATAATCGAATACTACAGATATATATTCGGCGTAATCAATTTTGGTCATTAACTATAGCAGTCAATTGTATTTAAGCAGTTAATTTATTTGTAGATTTCGATTTATTATGTAAATCTGACGGTATTATTAACCAAAAACTGCTTATGAAACAAAAAACTCTTAACGTATGTTTATTGTTGGCTTTATTCTAAGCATTAACTGCCTGCCAAAAGGACGAACAACCGCCATTGCCGCCCCGAGAGAGTTTATCCGCCATGAGCATTGCCGAAGCCCGTGCATGGTTCGAGATACAAAACGCCAACAGGACTAAATCGGGCAGCCTGAATTCATTCATAGCTTTGTGGGACAGCGCCTTTGTCAGTTTTAACGAAAATTACGAAGTAGTTGAAGTCGAAATACTTGAGGAGGAGCAGGCAGTATGCTATGCCGAAGACAATTACACGGCCTACGAAAGTTCGGGCGATGGAAGTTACCGTGCATCGGTAGTGCGGTTGGTTGTTATGCGGAACCGGAACACCGGCGAAATGCTTAGCTTCAGGATGACCATTACCCCCAGCCGGAATTACCTGGAACGTTATAGCTTTAGCCCGCCCGAAAACACGTATCTCGCCAAAACCGATGATTTTGAGGGTATGGTCATGTTTCACGACCTTGAGGGCAATTATGTAAACGGCTGGGTGTTCGAAAACGGCATTGCCGTTAAAACCGTCAAGCCGCTTGCGGCAGGGGAAGGAGCCGGAACAAAGTCATACTCGTATACCTGCTATACCGAAATATTTTATGAAATAACCTTCCATTACATAGTATGGTATTCGAACGGGGAGTTCAGTCATATCCAGTATCTGGGAAGCAGCATTACAATTACGGGCGAATACAATATATGCTATCCCGACGGAGGCGGGGGCGACGGCAGTAGCGGAGGATATGCCCCTCCGGCTCCGCCGGATGCAAATAAGCCCAAGAACCCCTGCGACCAGTTGAACAATTATGTGGGAGTCGATACCGGCTTCTGCGCGATGATGTCGATCCTGCAATCTACAACAACTCAGCATGAGAAGGAGTTCGGCTTATTTTTGAAGAAAGTTCCCAGCGAGCAATACGGGCACGAGTTTGTAGACAAGGGAATTGAAGGACAATGCGAGATGGAGCTTTTTTACCCGGACATCCCGATCGACGGGTTTGTGCACACCCATTACGACGGTTGCGAATCGACGTTTACGGTAGGGGATATCGGCATAATGTACCAATGGTACAAAGAGGGCTTGATAAGCGATATCAAGGATTTTGTTTTTAGCGTGGTAACCAAGGATGGAGCCTATGTAGCCAAAGTGGAGGATGTAGCTAAGTTTCAAAACTTCGGCGAAAAGTTCTTAAATGATCCTATTAGTGTAAATTTTTTAGAAGGAATGTTTGGGGCTTTAAAAATCACATCGGACAATAGCATTACCGAAAACGAGAAGAATTTCATATCTTTAATGAATATTGATATTGGTAGCGGCATAAAACTCTACAAGGCGAATACGACCGATTTTTCGGGCTGGGACAGGCTCGAGCTGGATAGTAATGAAAATGTGTTTGTTGATGATTGTGAAAAATATAAACCGTAAAGACATGAAAAAAGCAGTAATACTATTATGCGCAGTGTTGTTTTGCCTGCCTCTGGTCGGCCAGAAAAAAGTATACCGCCCTACAAAGGACAACTATAGCCTTAAAAACGGCGATTACGTGGTGGATACCGGAATTAATAAATTTGCCGGTCGCTGGGAGTGGAAATCGGGCAATAGCAGCTTTACGCTTATTATAAAAAAAAGGGAAAAGATTGAATATATTTATAATTCAAACTATATGTATTATAGTGACAAAGCTTTAGGCTGGTACCGCTATATAAAAAACGGGGTTGAGGTTAAAAACACCCTGGACAATGTACATGCGGGAATGACGGCAACAGACCTAAAGAATATTCTCAGTAAGACCTCTATAACCGGTGTGAGCAGGGAGGGTTATTTAGGTTTACTGGTTCAGATAGACGGCTTTAAAATGCGGCAGGATGTACGTTTGGAAAGCATACCGGGTAAAACGGATGAAATACGGTGGACGATTTACAACAAATACAACCGCGTTGCCAAAGCCAAACAGGAAGATTTTCCGATACCTGTGAGCATGGTACTGA
>JAISFN010000127.1 GCA_031263585.1 Prevotellaceae bacterium
TTGGTTCCGGGCTTACAGGATTTGTATTTATATTCCTCCTGAAAACTCTTTTCGCAGTTATTACAACGCCATCTTTGTACCTTTAGCTCGTTATGCCCATGTTTTATCAAATCATCAGCTTTACAATATGGAAAAACTTTTAACCGGTAATGTTTTATCGTTTTTTCCACAAAAAAAATAATTATTAACTAATTTAAGACATTACCGATTAAAAAATATGTGAAAGGTGAAGTGCAATATACGATTTTTTAATTTGAAAATTAGTAAATAGGTGAATTTGAAAATAATTTTCTCATTGACTAATTTACTTATCTTAGAATACGCTGTATGCATATCACGTATCCATTGTCAATTCTTTTGGAAAGGATAGTTATCAATTCCTAATTTTTTATAGGTTTCGCGCAAAGCCTCTTCATCATCCGAAATAAGCAACAATATATCTCCGGCCTCGATTTCGGTATTGCCACGGGGTACAAAATAACAGTTATCCCGTTTTACCATTACAACCAAGGTATTTTCAGGAATAGGAATATCAACTAATGTATTTCCTTCTTGCAAAAATTCTCCTTTAACCATAATCTCTGTCATTGCCGATTTAATGTCTTCGGAAAACTCAACATCAAATTCTGATAATTGCTGGTCTTGTACGTTATCTTCGGCCAGTCCCAACATGCGGGCGACAAAAGGCACCGATGTCCCTTGTACTAATAACGATACAATGGTAATAAAAAACACAATGTTGAACATAACACTTGCATGAGGAATATCAGCAGTTAAAATATAGGTGGCAAAAATAATAGGTACAGCGCCACGTAAGCCCACCCAGGCTACATAATGTTTTGCCTTAGCCGGCATTTTGCGGAAAAGCGCCAGACATAACCATACCGAAATGGGACGGGAGAAAAATATCATAAATACACCGACAAGCAGACCCACACCCACAACAGGGAGCAATTCACTCGGATTTACTAGCAACCCAAGTGTAAGGAACATGACGATTTGAGCCAACCAAGCAAACCCGTCGAAAAAGCTTTTGGTTGTACGTTTATGTATAAAACGCGAATTACCTACCACTAGCCCTCCGATATACACGGCCAAATAACCGTTCCCCTTAATAAAATCGGTTAATGAAAAAATGGTAAACGCCATGGTTAATAAAAGAACCGGATACAAAGCGTCGTTATTCAGATTAATCTTATTGATAATACGCACCGTAAGCCTACCCAGTAAATATCCGGCCAGGGCGCCTACAATCAACTGGTAAAAAAACATCCCGATAATAAACCCGACACTCCCCGTTTGCGATTGAATAACTTGTAAAAATACAATCATCAGCATATAAGCCATGGGGTCGTTACTACCGCTTTCCAGCTCAAGCAACGGGCGTAAACGATGTTTTAAAAACAAACCTTTAGAGCGTAGTATGGCAAAAACAGATGCCGAATCGGTTGAAGACATAACCGATGCCAGCAACAACGACTCGAATAATGATAACGTAAATGCTTCGAAAAAATTATTGGTAAGCCAGTAAATAAAAAATCCTGTGATAATAGCTGTAAGCAATACGCCTATTGTAGCCAAAAGAACCCCTTGCACGGCAACAGGCCTGATCTCCTCATACTTCGTATCCATACCGCCTGAAAACAGTATGATGCTTAAAGCAAGCATACCTATAAATTGTGTAAATTGCGAATTGCTATAAGTTATACCACCGATACCATCGCTTCCGGCAAGCATACCGACGGCTAAAAACAATAACAAAACCGGGACTCCGAATTTATAACCTGTTTTACTGGCAATAATACTGATAAATAGCAATAACGATCCGATTAGCATTATATTTTCAAGCGAAAGAAACATATTTAAAACTTTACAGGGTTTATAATTAAATAAGGAGAAGAAAAAATCTTTAATTTTCAAAGATAATAAAAACAGGTGAAATATTATAAATTTCCGCTAAATTATAATGAGTAAATATACATAAATATCTATATATAAATATTTTAAAATTCTATTTAGTTTCTATATCAAAACTCAATTATATATCGATTTACGCTATAGGCGGCAAACAAAATAGAATTTCTACCTTTGTACGTTTACAAAACATTAATTATAATGAAATCGATTTTAGGACTGGGAAATGCTTTGGTTGATATACTGACAACTATACCAAACGATATTTTACTTCAAAAATATAATCTCCCAAGAGGCAGCATGCAACATGTTGACGAGCAGACAAGCAACAGCATATTAAATGATTTGATGGAACTGGGATGCGAACGCATTGCCGGAGGATCGGTGGCAAACACCATCAACGGTATTGCCCGACTGAATATGAATGCCGGATTCATCGGCAAAATTGGGGATGATAAGTTTGGTTCTTTTTTTGAAGAAGATCAACGATCGAGCGGTATTAACCCCAAGTTGTTAATCGGAAAATCATCTACAGGAAGAGCGCTGGTACTGATAAGCAATGATGCCGAACGTACTTTTGCAACATATCTTGGTGCAGCCATCGAAATGGAACCCCTTGATTTGGATGAAGCATTATTCGATAACTACCACTTTTTCCATATCGAAGGGTATTTAGTGCAGAACCATAGCTTGGTAAGACAGGCTGTACAAATCGCCTGCAACAAAGGCATGATGATTTCGTTGGATATGGCCAGCTATAATGTGGTGGAAGCCAATCATTCTTTTCTGGAAGAAATACTGAAAACATATGTAGATATTGTTTTTGCCAACGAGGATGAAGCACGCGCTTTTACCGGGAAAGAACCCGAACAAGCCGTATCGGAATTGGCTAAAATATGCCGTATTGCCGTGGTTAAAATAGGCGAAAAAGGCTCGCTGGTACAAAGCGGCAACACATTGCACCGTATCGATCCCATTGAGGCCGTGGCCACTGATGCTACCGGAGCTGGTGATTTATATGCATCGGGCTTTTTATACGGCCTGGCTCACGATTTGCCGCTTGACAAATGTGGAGCCATCGGCTCATTATGCGCTGGCAAAGTGGTAGAGGTGATAGGCCCCAAAATGGATAACGAGTGTTGGGAAGGCATTCTTACCGGTATTAAGAATATAGTGGAATAAACTGTTAAAATACCTTTTTATGAAAATTAGTAAACCCAAACATTCTCCAAAAGAAACTCATTATATCACTCCAAATGATGTAACAATAACCACTTATGGTTGATTTATAAATATATTGACATTGACCTAATGAAAAACCTTCTTTCGAAAAAAAGCAATAACTACAACTTAAATTACATTTTTCGGTTATTTCAAGTATCAGGGAGCGTGGGATATTACCGTCTATCTGATAATTGATAATGTCAGCCCATTGATTTTCATCCGGTGTAATTCGTTCCAACTTTCCGGGTAAGAAAACGCCATTCCCAAGCAAATTTTTGAGATATGCTGAAATATTCGCGTTTCTCTGCTGGAAATAATATTGGTATATAGAGTCTATTTCATGCAAATCTGTTTCGGCCAGCATACCTGACCTTCCATCATATACATAATAGGTTGTTCCAATATGATATATTTTTAAAACAGGAAATTGTTCTTCAATTTGGCTAAGGGTTGTTTTCATAAATTTTCCCGGATTATTTTTCCAGTTCTTTTTCTGCAAACTCATTTAATCCTCCAGTATAGCGGTAAATTATTACGCCTTCTTTATTTATTAAATAACTTGTAGGATATGCCGATATATTGTATAAACTATCAATTGAGCCATCACCTATAAGCACAGGATAGCGATATTGTGTTTTGCAATAAAGCTTTCAAGCGTCGGTTTTGAGTCGATTGTTGATACCGTGCTCATACCAATAACGGTTAATCCGCGTTTGCCGTAGTTATCATGCAATTTTTGCAAATAGGGTAATAGTTCGATACAGGGAGGGCATGATGTGTAAATTGAAGTAGTTTCAATCTGATCTGACAGTTAAAGGGCACAACAATTAAGTTTGTATTGCATTAAAAACGAAATAAATTTAAACCCTTTAAACAGTCAGAAAAATGAGTTTGGAAACAAAAGTAATCAAAAGTCGGTTGGGATTATTAGGCTTTGCCGAAGAATTGGGCAACGTGTCGAGAGCGTGCAAGTATTTAGGTTATAGCAAGGATACGTTTTACCGATACAAGGAGTTGTTCGACGAAGGTGGAGAACTCGCATTGCAGGATATGA
This sequence comes from Prevotellaceae bacterium, assembly GCA_031263585.1. Taxonomy (GTDB): domain Bacteria; phylum Bacteroidota; class Bacteroidia; order Bacteroidales; family UBA932; genus JAISFN01. The sequence continues at coordinate 4,193 of JAISFN010000127.1, forward strand.
ACTACAGAGCTCCCAACGTTAAAAACCGCATCGATCGGGCTATTGAAGAACAATTCGTTGCTTACGCGAACTTGACCCATGGCGGGGTTCTCGGTCGCGTAAGCAACGAATTGAAAAAGCGAGGCGTCTTCGTTTCGTCGTGCGGAGTTCGCTGTGTTTGGTTGTGTCACAATTTGGAGATGTTTCAAAATGCCTGAAAGCACTCGAAGCGAAAGTTGCGCATTGGAAAAGGCAAAAGAGGAAAAGTTCGCCCAGGGAGAAATAGAAACTCATCATCCGGGCTTTCTCGGAGCACAGGATACCTACTACGTCGGCTACATCCATGGTGTTGGGAAAATTTTCCAACAAACCTTTATCGACACTTATTCCAAGGTGGCTTTCGCAAAGCTGTACGACCGCAAGATAGCTCTTACGGCTGCGGAGATGCACAACGACAAAGTCGTTCCGTTTTACGAACTCTTACGAGATACCCTTGATGCGCGTGTTGACCGACAGGGGAACCGAGTACTGCGGAGCGAGGAAGCATCACGAATATCAGTTGTACCTCGCGATCGAAGACATAGAGCATAGCAAGACCAAGGCGAAGAGTCCCCAAACCAACGGTATATGCGAACGCTTTCACAGAACCATGCAGGACGAGTTCTACGCAACCGCATTCGGAAAGAAGATATACTCCTCGTTGGACGAGTAGCAAGACGACGTTGATTTAAGGATCGGATACTATAACGAGGAAAGGCCGCATTCGGGAAAATATTGTTACGGCAAAACCCCGATGCAAACCTGGAGCGCAAGTCTGCATCTTGCAAAGGAGAAGCTTTTAAACAATCAATATCAAATTTTTATACCTTTGACTTTGTCGGATGAAACGGAAACGGACTATGGTGGCGACCAACCCGCGAGGGATAATCCGACCTACTGAAATGGAATCGAAGGCTGCGATGCCCCCGTTATCCCGAATTCCATTTTGAGAGAAAATGCCTCACAAAACGCTGCTTATCGACGATGACAAAAATGCCCTACTGTTAGATCTAGTCGTAACTATTACAAATAATGACACTCTTGTTCTATCTTCATCTTCACCTGTTTTTTACATTAATGCAGTATTACCTGTATATTTTTAATTTATTTAAGGCATTATGGTAATCGTTGGCATATTGGTTATGTTGTGCCAGAGTTTTTGAAAAGGCATGATAACCCGAAAAATCTGCTTTGGCGCAAAAATAATAATAATCATGTTTTTCGTAGCCCAATACAGCGTCGATTGCGGCTATCGAGGGTACGCAAATAGGACCGGGCGGCAAATCCGTATTTTTATAGGTATTGTAAGGCGAGTTTATTTCCTTATGTATGTCTAATATACGTTTCAATGTAAAATCGCCCATGGCAAACTTAAGTGTCGGGTCAGCATCCAGTTTCATTTTTTTGTTTACACGGTTCATATACACACCGGCAATTTTAGGCATTTCATCGGTTTTCGAGGTTTCTTCATTTACAATTGAGGCCATAACAATAACTTCTTCACGGCTTAGTCCCGTATCCTTCAACTTGCCCATACGTTTTTCATTCCAAAAGCGGTCATATTCGCGCTTCATACGTTTCATAACCCCATCAGCGCTTATGTTCCAGTAAACCTCGTAGGTATTGGGGATAAATAACGATAAAACATTGTCTGCCGTAAAGCCTAATTTCTCAATTGTACGGCGTCCATTAAAAGCCGATGACAATACAGCAGAATCGGCTTCAATTTGCCTGGATATGATAGATGCCAATTTTTCCACACTCCTTATATTGCCTGCTATTGTTAAATTCACCGGAACCTGTTGCCCGCTTGCCAGTACACGGATAAGCTCACGGTTACGCATCCCTTTAACCAGCCTGTATTTACCCGAGCGTATAGTGGTGTAATCTGCATGTTTGGCGCCTGTAATAAACAGCTGTTCGTCTTTCAGTACTTTTTCATCCCGCAGAATTCTAACAACATCTTCAAAGCTCGAACCTGTATGTATAAATACATAAGCGGTTTTAACAACATTAACCGAAATGAAATATTTGTAAATAGTTACCAAACCCACAAACAGCATATAAATAAATGCCACAACAACAATTGTGACAAATGTATTGCATTTCCTAAACGTCATATTTTCTTATTAAAGCGTACAAATATAAATTTATTTCCGCTACTTTTGTATTTCGAACATGTAAATAATTGTTATGGAATCTGTTTTTATTATAGTACTAAGCATTGCATCGGCTTTATTAGTGTTTGGGGCTGTATTTTTTGTGCTTAATCGCATGTTGCAGCATGAGGACAGGAAAAGACAAATGGAACTTCTGGCCAATACCCGGCGCATAACTATCCCCATGCGGTTGCAGGCTTATGAACGGTTGATTTTATTTCTGGAGCGGATATCGCCCGATACAATGATTATGCGGGTGAGGAATGACGCCGTAACCAATGCCGATTTACATTTATTACTTTTAAAAACTATCCGTAGTGAATTTGAACATAACATTTCGCAGCAACTGTATGTAGGCTCTCAAACCTGGGAGCTAATAAAACTGGCTAAAGAGGGAATTGCCACGTTAATTAATGATGCTGCAAAGGTTCTGAACCCGAACGACCCATCGATTAACCTGTCTAAAGCTATTTTCGACAAACTGGTGGAGTTGGGCGAACTCCCGACGGCACAAGCCATCGAAAGTCTGAAAAAAGAAGCACGCCAGATATTTTAATCGCTATGCATTCCTGTATCTTTATTCCAAATTAGTTTTTTGCCGAAGCCTAAGCGGTTATCGGTCAGCTTGGCAAATGTCATTTCGATCATCCATAGCGGAGTGCCTTTCAGCGCGGCATAGGGAAAGCGGCTAAGGTATGCGACAGCGGCTTTTATTTTCATTGTCCCTTTCAATTTCTTCATTTCGCCTTGGAACTGTAAGCCCTGTATTTTCCCGATAGTTTCAGTTTCAAAAGCAATGGAGCCGGCCACCTGTTTATTTACCAGCACATCGTTAATGTGGCGGGTTTTTCGGTCGGAGGTGAATATAAAGCAGTTTTCACGTTCAATATACGTATAAAACATGTTGGCGCAATAAGCTACGTTATCCACACAGGTAGCCAGTGTAAGCACGTGGTGTTCCTTTATAAAACCGGTAATTTTAGGATCGATTTCTTGCATTTTTCCATTTTTTCGGTCTGCAAACCTAAGGTTTTTTCGTGTCACAGAGAAGTAAAAATAACGCATAAATGTTAAATAAAGTTAAATTAAAAATTTCCTTAAAATTCAACATTATCATAATAAATATATTATGCGTTTTAAATGTATTATCCAAATACTATGTAATACATGGTACTATAATTTATTTATATATTTGCATTACCAAGTTCATGGTATAAAAATGTACTGGGGTAATGTCGAATTCGAAAAAATTTATAAATTATGAAAAAGGTTATAAATATAAATGTAGGGGGTGTCGGTTTCACAATTGAAGAAGATGCCTATTTGAAATTGAAAAATTACCTTGACCGTTTCGAGTCGACTTTTGCGGATAAGTTTGAAGCTCTGGAGGTAATGGAGGATATCGAATCACGGATAGCCGATATTTTACGCGAAACCATAAAATACGACTATCAGGTTGTCGATTTAAAACTGGTTGAAAAAGTTATCGCACAAATGGGGCAACCCGAAGGAGCCCCTGCAGAGCCTGCCGGGCAACCCCGATACAACGGACGTCCTCGCAAAAGGCTGTATCGTAACCCCGACGACAGTATGATTTCGGGCTTGTGCGGCGGGCTGGCCGCTTACTTGGGTGTCGATTCATCCATTATACGTATTGTCACTTTATTAGGCGTAATTTTTGCCGGATTAAGTATTTGGGTTTACATCATATTATGGATTGTTGTTCCGCGTGCCAATACCATTGCCGAAAAGTTGGAAATGAGAGGGGAACCCGTTACCGCCGAAAATATCCGGAATTATTCGTCGAGATACAAATAATTGATCTAAACCGACTGACTATCGGCTATTTTTTCAAAATCGTTACGGACGGTTAAAAATCAGCAGATGTATACCTGTAAAATTGAGAACATAAAAATTAAAAAAATATATGGAAGCAATTAATGCCGACAACATAAAAGTCCAAATGCGAAAGGGCATTTTAGAGTACTGTATATTAAGCATTTTATCGCAAAACGATGCTTATGCCTCTTCGATCATTAACGAGTTGAAAGATGCTGAAATGATTGTGGTTGAGGGGACCTTATACCCCCTGCTTACCCGACAGAAAAACCAGGGCTTGTTGAATTATCGGTGGAAGGAATCGACACAAGGGCCGCCTCGCAAATATTACACCATTACCGACAAAGGCCGTGCCGTGCTGGTCGAGTTGGATACAGCCTGGACAGAGATAGTCGAAACTATCGACCGTATACGCAAGAAGCATATTATTAGTAATATATAACCTATCATCGTTAAAACAGTACAGACATGAAAACAACAGTAAAAGTTAGCATAAGCGGTATCGCCTTTACCGTTGATGAAGATGCATACCATGTTCTTAATAATTACCTGAATACCTTAAAGGCTCATTTTAACCGTAAGGCAGGTGGTAAAGAGGTTGTTGACGATATCGAGGCACGTTTGGCCGAATTATTGTCGATGCGTATAAGTCCTACTAACCATATAGTTACATTAGCCGATGCAAAAGAGGTTACACGTATTATGGGGAATCCTTCTGATTTAATTGGCAATGAAGGAAATAATGGATCGGAACCCATACCGCCGGTTTCCCCCGTAACTGTTCGTAAACGCTTGTACCGCGACCCCGACGACCATATTGTTGCCGGTGTATGCAGCGGTTTGGGCAATTATTTTAATATAGACCCTGTAATATTCCGTATCATATTTGTTGTGTGCGCAATAGGCGTTGGTGTCATTCCTTTTATCAACGGGCATCACAATGGGTATTTTACCTTAAGAGGTTTTGCCATATGGGCTTATATTATATTGTGGATAGCCGTTCCGCAGGCAAATACCCCACAACAAAAACTGGAAATGGAGGGTAAAAACCCCAGTATTGATGATATCGAACAGCGGGTTCGCAACGAACAGCAAAAAACATGCAACTGGAAAGATAACCGCAAAGACTATTCAAGCCTTGCCGGTTGTTTTGGGGGTATGGTACGTATATTTGTCATATTTATTGCCGGTTGCCTGTTATTTGTGGGGGCTGTGATCTTAATTGCCCTTATTGCTACGATACTGGGCTTTAGTTATCGTACAAGCTTTAGTATTAACGACATATTTGATATAGTAGGCATAAATAGCCTGTTTGTCAAAACATTATTAGCCATTGTAATTATCTACCCCTTGTCGATGCTGATTTATTGGGGCGCTAAATTACTGTTTCGCTTTAAATTACGCGACAAGGCTATTATGATTACCGCCTTTTTGATTTGGTTGTTCTCGGTAATATTACTGGGCGGATATGGTGCAAACATTGCCTGGAACGAGGCCGAGTCTCGCCGGAAGAGCATAAGTCGGGTTGAAACAATTGATATTAAAACACCGTCGAAGACATTATACCTAAACCTGCCCGAAATGTACCGTGCCAGCGCCGACGACCCGCTTGGCGAAGTAAAATCGAATGATAATGACACGCCTCGCATTTGGCTTGACGAATTTAACGGTAAAAAAATGCTATTTGTTGTTCCCCCAATAAAAATCCGTTATTCGTCAAATGTTAAAGATTACCAAATTGAACTCCGCAAAAGGGCCTTCGGACGAAACAAACGCAAAGCTAACCAACAAATTGAAGAAACGAAACTGGATTACACGCAAACCGATTCGTTACTGTTAATTAGTCCGTTAATGTTTAATAAAGAAAATCCGCTACATAAAATGCATGAGTATTACGATATTATTATCCATGCGTCAAACAACCGTAAGGTAATTATTCAGGAACCTTTACTCTCGAAATCAACCGGATCATCTTATCGCCATTCTAGGACATTTACCATAAAATAGCAATGGTTTTTGGAATTAAATTATTATCAATGAGATAATGTGCTAATATATTAATATGCTGATCGGTGTATTTTGTTATCCTGAACGAAGTGAAGGCTCCTTTCTCTGGTACGGGTTTGTAGCCTAAGCCTCACAAAGAATTATTTTAAAATACGTTTTGGTACAGGCTAAAAGTCTGTGCCAGCGAAAGGAGCCTTGTGGTAAAAAATCCCCGCCCGTCTGTAACATTTTTTAATTAGCTGCGTCATATTAAGCAAACAGGGATTAGTTAATGGAAAATTGACAATGGAGAATGAGGGAACGGCGCCACGTATCACGATACACGACATATAATTGAAAATTAACGCTTAGCTATTAATAAATCACCCCATTATCACACATTTAAAAACCTTAAATCTGTAATCTTAAATTATATAAATAAACTAATTGTAGGTTAAACTGGCTTCTCGGGTTTACTTCACAATACAAGAACTTTAATAACTAATAATCAATATGAAAACTAAAGTATTACTTTTAGTATGGCTATGCTTTTGCTTTAATGTATGCATATTTGCACAAAACGGCAACGATAATCCGAAGAATAATAAACAAGGCAAAGTTTACGGGACTGTAAAGGACTCGGAATCGGGTAGCCCGCTGGAATTTGCAACGGCTATATTGTTAAAAAGATCGGACAGCACAGTGGTAAGCAGTTCGATTGTTGACCAAAATGGTTTATTTATGTTAAACAATATACCATCAGGAGATTACACGTTGAAGATCGCTTTTATAGGCTATCAGGATGCTGAACAGGATTTACAAATTACTGTGGACAACAAAGATGTCGACACCAAACTAACTACGCTGAAACCCGTGAATAATGAACTGGATGCAGCGGTGGTAACAACAAAGATTCCAGTAATCGAGCGCAAGATTGATAAGCTGGTAATGAGTGTAGAAGGGGCAGTATCGACCGAGGGGAACAATGCGTTGGATATTTTGAAAAAGGCTCCCGGTGTTACGGTTGACCACGACGACAATGTAAAGTTGCTGGGCAGCGGTGTGCTGGTGCAAATTGACGGGCGGAATACCTACCTGTCGGCAAGTGATTTGGCCACCTTGCTCGAAGGTATGGATGCTTCCGAAATATCGAAAATCGAAATCGTTAACAGTCCCTCGTCAAAGCAGGAAGCAGCGGGGAGCAGCGGTATTATCAATATACGTACCCGCAAAAGCATGATGTCGGGCATTAATGGTACGGCAAATACCGGTTTTACAGCCGCCAAACATTGGGGCTACAACGGCGGGCTAAGCATTAACTACCGTAACCCGTGGATGGGAGCCTTCGGATCATATAATTACCGGCATTATGAAAATTTTAACAACTTTGAAGAAATTCGCAGGTTTTTGAACAACGAACCCCCATCAATACTCCATTCAATATCCAATAACAACTTTACTTCCAAACGCGGCAATTACCGCATGGGACTCGACTTTTACCTGAACAAAAAAAATATGCTGGGTTTTTTACTTACCGGAAACCATGGACAATTCGAAAGCAAAACGTATGCTCCGACAACGCTTATAAACATAAACGATAACGAGGCTTTACTGAAAAGTTTGGCCGATAATTCGAATAAAGAACGGAGCACCAATATAAGTTTCAACACCAACTATCGGAAATTGTTTGAAAAGGAAGGGCAAAATTTATCAGTTGATTTCGATTATGTTAAATTTAAAACAAGGCAAAACGAGAGCCGACATGATTACTTCCAGTTTTTAACCAAAGGTCGCGATTCAACAGCTTTAGTTCGTACAAATTCACCCCGCAATGTTGAAGTATTTTCGGGTAAAGCTGATTATATGCAGCCCTTAGGTACAACAATGCAACTGGAAGTCGGCGCTAAAATAAGTTACAGTAAAACCAAAAATGATTTGGATTGGGAAAATAATTTTGGAGGTATTTGGGAACCCGATGCTAAACGTAGTAATAAATTTGAATATAATGAACGGGTTACGGCAGCCCATGCCAGCATAGCGAAACAGTTTAGCGAAAAATTCAGTACAAAATTAGGATTACGCTGGGAGAATACATGGTCGAATGGCTATACCCCTGCTACCGGAATTGAAAAGATACGCAAATACGATGATTTTTTCCCGACAGTATTTGTACAATATAAACTGTCGAAAGACCACGACCTGTCGTTTACCTATAACCGCCGCATACGGCGCCCCGATTATGACGACTTGAACCCTTTCCGCATTTATGTCGGTACATTTACGTACATTGCAGGGAATGCCGATTTAAAACCGCAGTACACCAACAATCTTAATTTAACTTACGGTTTCAAGAATGCTGTAATAACAACCTTACTGTATCAGCGGCAGTCCGATTTAATTGTACAAACACCCGAACAAAGCGAGGAAGTCGGCGAATCGGGGGTAATCCAGGATAATTTCGGGTACAACGATATGCTGGGGGTTTCGGTATCGATACCCAGTTTACCGCTGACAAAATGGTGGATATTATCGGCCAACTTATGGGGTATGTGGTCGCACTCGCACTCAAAACAAAATGATATTGTATACGATCAATACAGCCTTATGGCACAAGGTTATATGTCAAATACGTTTACCATAGCCAAAACATGGCGTGCCGAAGTTAGCGCAAACGCAACCAGTCCGGCATCGTGGGGTTATTTTAAAATAAAAGCGCAGTATTGGGGCGCAATAGGCGTAAAAAAAAGCTTTTTTGACAATAAACTTAACCTATCGCTTAATTTTGACGACCCTTTCGAATGGTCGAAAAACTCGATGGATGTAAAATACGGTAAATCGGACTATCATTACGAGACTCGTTGGATGAGCCGCCGCGTACGTGTAAGCCTGGTATGGCGCTTCGGGTCGACCAAAATAAAACCGATACAGGATCGCAAAGGCGGCAACGAAGATGAATTAAGCCGTTTAAAAAGCCAATAAATTTCAACATCTATATACACAACTTTTACTGTTGCTGTTCAAGGCCGGGCAGGTATTTATTAAAAGCAAACAAGGTCAGGTCTTCTAAATTTACGTAATATTTGTTTGAAAATAAAGAACTAATATAAAAATTTGATTTAAAAAATCACAGATATTGTTGCAGGAATGAAAGAAATACCTATCTTTGTTCCCCGAAATGAGACCAAAACAATTGCCCGGATGGCGGAATTGGTAGACGCGCTGGTCTCAAACACCAGTGAGGTAACACTCGTGCCGGTTCGATCCCGGCTCCGGGTACTTTTTAGAAACGCTAAATGGTTTATAAATAACGATTTAGCGTTTTTCTTTTTCTCTCCGTATCCGCATTTTGAAAAAAGTTTTGAACCAGGAAGAAAAATAGTCACATTATAAAGTCCTAAGAACGGTTCAAATTTTATACCTTTGTAAATGTAAATGCTCAATAGCACAAATGATAAATTTAAAAAAGGAGGTATTTATGACTTACAAAAAACCCAAAGTGTTGGCACAAAGCACTACGAAGATGGCAGAATGCCGTCCGAATAATAAGCCGAGCGGAAGACCCTGTAAGCCCCCAGGACCTGGAGGACGTTAATCAACAAATCAATCAGGCGGTGGTATGATACAAGCATAATCATCGCCTGATTAATTAAAAAGTATTCCTATGTTTTTCAAACAAAAATCTGATGTAATGTTTAGAAGTTATGAATCCTTTGGATATATAACTGACAATAGAAATTTCGGATATAAAAAGACAAGTGATGACGAGAACCATATAGGCGATAAAATTCTATCGGAAACTGGAAATGTCTTTTTTTCTTTTTTAGACAGAAAACCACAAACTCTTGATGAACTTGCTGGAAAAATACATATGCAGTTCACAGATGTTGATTTGTCAACAATTAAAAATGACGCTAGAGAATTTTATTTCATGCTTGAACAGGAAGGATTTATTGTGTCTGGAGAAACATCACAAGAGTGCGAAGAAAAAGACACACCATTTTCATATAAGGCATTAAAAGCGGCTGTAATAAAAGAAGATTTTTCTTCGACTATTATGTCTTCTGAAAAATCCACACAAGATTTTTTAGAAGAATACTTTAATGGAAAACCTCAGCTTACGAATTTGCATATAGAAATTACGAGTAAATGTAATGAAAGATGCATACATTGTTATATTCCTCATGAGAATAAAATAAGTAATATTGATTCAGACTTATTCTATGATATTTTAGAACAATGTAAAAACATGAGGCTATTGCATTTGACTTTGAGTGGCGGAGAGCCAATGTTACACAAGGATTTTTGTAATTTTCTACGAAAATGTCGTGAATATAATTTTTCCGTAAATATTCTGACTAACTTAACATTACTTGATAATGAAACTATCAAAGAAATTAAAGCAAATCCTCTTTTGGGAATTCAAACTTCTTTATATTCGATGAATCCTAATATTCATGATGAGATAACCAAAATGAAAGGAAGTTTTGAAAAAAC
>JAISFN010000130.1 GCA_031263585.1 Prevotellaceae bacterium
GGGCTGGGTTATGGCTCAAATGGCTCCAGTTTATGCTCTTTTAGGCGGCGGTAGCGCCAGCGCCGGTATAGCCAGGGAAGCCAGTGTATCCCGAAATATTTTGCCGGGGCTAGGGAAAGGGGCTGCTAAGGCGAGTACTCAACTTTGGACATCAACAAGTAAGATGAGTTCTGTAAAAAATGCTTTTGGGCATTGGAAGAAACACGGAGCGGAATTTCCAGAGTTTATAAATGCCAAACAGTATGTGGAAGGTGCTAAGAGTTTTATGCACAATTCACCAGCAGGAATTTTAATAAAAACAAGAGCCAATGGCGATATTTTAAAATATCATCCGGGAACAAATACATTTGGTGTTATGGACGCATCAGGAGTTCCAAAAACTATGTTTAGACCTACGGACGGTATGAAATATTGGTTAGGGCAATAAAACGATATAGAAATGAGCGACCATAATTGTAGAGTTTGTGGACTATATATTGACGATTTACCGTGGGGCGAAGACGGGAATTGCCCTACTTATGAAATTTGTCCTTGTTGTGGTGTAGAGTTTGGTAATGAAGATTACACAATAGAAGCAACAAAACGATATAGGGAAAAATGGATAAGTGAAGGTGCAAATTGGTTTGAGCCAAAGGAAAAACCTGAAAAGTGGGATAAAGAAGAACAGTTTAAAAACATCCCACAAGAATTTTTATAAAAGCAAAAGTCACCGATTAGGTGGCTTTGTTATTTTAGAAATGCTTATAATTTACTTTTAGCAAGGTAAGCGTCTAACAGGGAGTACACACATTCCTTGTCCTTGTCGTTTAGTTCGTCAATTTCCTGAAACCTCTTTAACATAGCAGGGTCTTTTAAAAATTGGGCTTCTTTGGCTTCGCCAATCAGATAACCAACAGTAGTTCCGAGTTCATCGGCTAATTTCTTTACCACATCAATAGACGGCTTCATCTCATCACGTTCGTAACGTACGCATGGTACTGAACGCCTCGGCTGCGGTACAGCAGGCTAACGATTATTTCCCCTTCGGCTTAACGCACGCAACGGTTGCAAACATCGCTAAAAACAAATATCTTTACAACGGGAAAGAATTACAAAATGATGTTCTTGCCGGTATTGCTTTCGACCAGCTGGACTACGGAGCGCGATTCTACGACCCTGTGATCGGCAGATGGCATGCGGTTGACCCAATGGCAGAGAAATACTTTTCTTTCAGTCCTTATATTTATTGCAGTAACAACCCGATACGTTTTATAGACCCGACAGGGATGGTTCCCGACAGCCTTCAAGAGAAAGATAAAAATGAGGATGGTTATATATTTAGTGAAAGATTTGGATGGGTAACAGAGCAGTTTTACGCCTTTTTGATTCAAGGGGGTTATAAGTACAATGATGACAAGCAGGTAAGAGATTTATTCTATGCCTCGGTAGGCATTACAAACGGTGAAGAAGAAATCTTTAACACTAGTAATGAAGGCCCCTTTTACACTCCTTCACAAGTTGTTGATTTGTTGGAAGAACGGGCTATGAATTTAGTGGGTGCCGCAGGAAGTGTAATGCCGTTTGTGCCAATTGTTGGAAGTGTGTATGAACATACTTCAAATCAAATATCAGGAATAGAATCAAATATTATAGCAAATCTAGGCGAAGATGTTCTGGCCCTTACACTAGTTAATTATTTGCCAACAGTTAAATTTTTAAAAACTTCAGGAGGAAAAATTGCTGGTTTTACAGTATCCAGAGGATCTGGTTATGGCGCTAAATCAAGATTTGATATACATAAGCTAATGTATCCATCAAAGAAAAACAATTCCTTTTCGAGTTGGGTGAAAGGAAAAACTTTACCTCATTACCATAGAGGTAAAGGAAATAATCTTCGTAGGCATAGGCCTTGGGAAAAAGGATCTAATGATAAGAATTTTTTTAACCGATTTTAATATGGAAGAATTTGAATTTTTTAAATTGTATATTCCCGCATTGGAAAAAGCATTATCAAATAAAGAAACAAATAATGAACTATCGGCTAAAGGTCCTGATTGGTGGTATCCAGATGCAAAATATAACGATATGGATAGCTTTGAAACAAAAAATATAAATAAATATTCTATTTTTGAAAAAGCAGCTTTATATTTTGATGCAAAAGCTCATAATTTTAAAAAAATTAATGGGGTAGATATAAGCCTATATAAAGAAATTATTATTGGACTTATTAATGAATATAAAGAAAGGTTTGGATTAAAAAACAGCGTATTAGATTAGAGAGAATAGATGAAAATTAACATTTTATAGGCAGCAGAAAACTGCTGCTTCTTTTTTATTTGCCTGAAAGGATTGTTGACGGGACACCATCTTGGCTCTGCTCTACAGTCAGTTACGCTTACCCCGAATACGCTTACGATGCCAACGGCAACACAAGCGCTGACGGACTGCGCAGTTTCAGCATCGAATATAACGTGTTGAACCTGCCCGCAAAAATACGCAAGGGTGGCGACAGTATTGAATACGTTTACTCGGCAAAGGGCGAGAAGCTGGCGAAAAAGAAGAACGGAGCCGTTGTAAACTACTACTGCGGCAATATGGT
>JAISFN010000149.1 GCA_031263585.1 Prevotellaceae bacterium
TTTCCGTCCGTTCCGTCCCATTTGCCGCGCCTCTGCCGGATGTTGCAACAGGTATAAAATCTTTTGCGCCAGAAGCGAAGTATCTATTTCCACACAGTCCGGGGGCTTGGCGAGAGGTATTTTTACCCCGCAAGTATCATCTACTACTTCATTCAATCCGGATGTGGCTGTGGCTACTATGGGCAATTCATGCATCATCATCTCCACAGCCACATAACCAAAGGTTTCGAACAGCGAAGGCGTAACGCCCACATCTGCCAGCCGGTACCATTCGTACAACTGAGGCGTATCCAGTAATCCGGTATAGGCAACATGTGTGCAGATGTCCTGTGTCTCTTTGGCATATTTTTTATATGCGCCGTCGCCGGCAATCACAAGCCGACACAGGGGACATGCCTGTAATACTTCCCGGAAGGCCTTGATGGTATATTCCAGTCCTTTGACCGTATCCATTCGACCGGCAAAAAGGATAACTTTTTCTTTAGCCGGCACATTCCATTTTTTCCGTAGAAATCTTTTATCGACTGCCGTATCGGCCATATCGGTCAAACCATTGGATATGACGGATATTTTTTTCGCATCAAGCTCATAATCCCGGCACAGGATTTCATGTATGTAATCCGACAAACAAATAATAATATCCGCTTTCGAGTAATATGATCTTTCTTCTTCAAACGATTTTTGCAGGTTTTTCCCAAAACTGTCCGGATGTTCTTCATTCAGAATACTTCTCAGCCGTTTCGGATGATCAAAAACCGTAAAGCCCCATTCGGGAAAATGTGCAACCGCAACAATCCTGCAAGCAAATGCATTCTTCAATTCCTTAGCTAATTTACCGCTTTGGCAAAAATTCAAATGAAATATCAATTCCTTTTAGCAAATTCCATTTGTGTGATAGATTTTATTGTTTCAGTTTTGCATAAAAGACATAATTATTATCGGTTTCTTTGATGGAGTTTTTCAGGTTGATGAGTTTTTTTTGCATCTCGGGATATAAGTTTTTGTTTAGTAATGCATTTTCTAATTTTTCCAATAAATCTGCCGGATCGTAATTTACCATGTAGTATCCTTTTTTAAAAGAATTAACAGCCGGATCTTCTACCTCAATATCTCCCAAAAAATCATTTTTTAATTTAATATATGCTCCTTTCAATGTGGATTTTTCTATCAGGTAGACTTTTTTATTGACCGCTAAAAATGAGCGAGGGAAGATCTCTTTAGATTCCGCAAACATGCCCAGGAAATGGTGTGGCAATTCAAAAGTATAATAATGATCGGGTATTTGCCCATTTTTAAAATCAAACGTAAATTGAGGTATTCGCCGGTTGGTTTCTATCTCATAATGATACAGGGTGTCTTTACGGGGAATAAGGTTATATATGTAAAAATCAAAATTTTTTAGATTGCCGCCGGAATATACCTCAGTATAATTAATCCCCTGTTTTTTTTCAGTATCCATGGAATTTGGGAACAAACATTTAATTATTTCACCCGACATCGTTTGTGACCATGCAAAATAAGAAGTTGCCGCTTCTACACCCGGTTGTGGAGGTCTAACCACTGCTACAATACCATTATCCGGATTTACGCGAAAGCTGCTTGCTGAGGTCGTAACAGGCAGTCGTACAGGTTCAAGATGATTTCCTTCCAGATCGTATACCAATATTTTATCGCTTCTATACGGCAATAAATATACCCGGTTATTTTTCTCGTCCAATTGCTCTTCAAGTATATAGCCATATTCATTGGGACCTTTCCCCTTTGCTCCGATATTGGCAATAAATTTCCCGGACTTGTTAAACAGCCTGTAAGGAGTATTATCATTGTATCCGGCTCTTACCAGTATGAATTTCTCACCGACAGTTACAGGAACATTCGAAACCAGAGCATCCGCATTATTTTCCAGTTGAATCATGTGCAGCTCTTCGGTAAGATAACTCAGAGGCAATAAGACCGTATCTTTCAAAAGGCCGGGATCGCACACCGTTACTTTATAGCTGCCCACTTGTTCGAGTCCGGCCACCTGTGGACATTCGCTTAAATCCTGACGGTTCGAGTTATCGGAAGACATTCGGCATCCTGCTAACATAAAACAAGCAGGTAAAATCACGGGTAAAACTTTCTTCATTAAACTGTTTTTAAATTTTTTAAATGCTTAGACCCAAATCGCAGGATTAGTTGAAATTCAATCTTTCATTTTGAACCGGATATTCTAATCATGCAATTCGGGTTAAAATTACATCTGTCCGTAACTTCAAAAACTAATTGACGTAAATTTTGAAGCTGATATCTGATATTATCATTCGTTATCTTATTCATTAATAATTTTTTATAATGAGTTATTTAAACTTCAGATTATTATTTTAACTTTGCATAAAAGACATAATTGTTATCGGTCTCATTGATAGAGTTTTTTAAGTCGGTTAGCTTTTTCCTCATTTCAACAGACATTTTTTTATTGGTTAATGCATTTTCCAATTTATCTAATAAGTTGGCCGGTTCATAGTTAGCCGCATAATAACCGCCTGAAAAAGTAATAAATGGCGACTCTATTTCTATATCGCCCAAAAAATCATTTTTTAATTTAAAGTATGCTCCTTTTAGAGTAGCCTTTTCAAGCACATAATATTTATGGTTTTTTGTTGTCCACTGTCGGGGCTGGACCTCTTCAGATTCTGATAAATCTCCCATATAATGATGCGGTAATTCCCAATACACGTGAATGGG
>JAISFN010000173.1 GCA_031263585.1 Prevotellaceae bacterium
TCTTTCAACTCAAAAATCAAATCGTTCAGGGCAGAACTCAGGGGAGTTCTTGATATTCCTTTTTTTCTTTTCCGGCTATCAAAGCTTTATGCCTAAACACAGGGTTTTGCAGGTGAGCCCAAAAATATGACAATAAATTCTTTTGACTACTTAATTTATAGAAATTAAAAAACCAGTGAGATTAAAATCACTGGTTTTCAATAAATAATCTTTACCTTTTTGTTTAATCACTTCCTTTTTTCACCTTCATGGTATCCCAAGCAATGTATCCGCATAATAGAATTAACATGATTAACGACAACCATATTGCTCCATTACTTTCGGCCCATGCGGTATTCATAAAACTGTGGCTTTCATTTATCCGGGTAATTTGTTCCGGTGTAATCGCACTTCCCAAAACTGCAATGTCCGACTCTATCCGCTGATTCTGGATAAATTGTATAATAGCGCTCACTACTCCCATTAAAGCGCCTCCGGCAATAAGTCCCGAGGCTATTAGCGTCCCCCGCTCCTGACGTGCCTGATTTAATGCCGTATTTTTACTGCGTGTAGTTACAAGCCAACTGATTAAACCGCCAATAAGTAACGGTGTAGTTAATTCGATAGGTATAAACATACCCAAGGCAAACGGCAATGCAGGAACTCCTATCATGGTAAGGATAAGAGCTAAAGCTGCTCCTACACCATATAATAACCATGGTGTTGCTTCGCCGCTCATCATTGGTTTTATAACGGCGGCCATAGCATTGGCTTGTGGTGCAGCTAAAGCGTTTGAACCTGTAAAACCGTAAGTTTTATTCAGCAATATAATAACCCCGCCAACAGTAACGGCCGATACAAATGTTCCTAAAAACTTCCAGGTTTGTTGCTTTATTGGTGTAGAACCCAGCCAGTAACCAATTTTTAAATCGGTAATAAACCCTCCGGCCATCGACAAAGCCGTACAAACCACACCACCTATAATTAACGCGGCAACCATTCCGGCAGTACCCGACAATCCGGCAGCAACCATAACCAACGATGTAATAATCAACGTCATTAATGTCATCCCTGATACCGGATTCGTACCTACAATAGCAATGGCATTTGCCGCAACCGTTGTAAACAGAAAGGCTATAATAGCCACAATCAACAGGGCAATAACGGCTTGCCATAAATTATGAATAACCCCGAACCAGAAAAATACAAACACCAGCAACAAGGTAACTATTACACCAATGGCAATAATTTTCATGGGTAAATCGCGTTGGGTACGCTTTACATCGGCCTCCAGATTACTTTTGCCCGAAAGTTCGCGGGCTGCCAATCCGAAAGCACTTTTTATAATGCCCGATGAACGTATAATGCCCACCAAACCCGCCATTGCAATACCGCCTATACCGATAAGCCGTGCAGTTTGAGCGAAAATTTCTTCGGGCGAGGCATTTTTTGTCAACACCGAAACCATTTCAGAACCTTTCTGAACCATAATGCTGGCATCGGCGCCAAAGCTTGCAATCAACGGTACAAATACATACCAGGCCACAAACGAGCCTGCGCAAATTATAGCCGCATATTTCAACCCTATGATATAACCCAAGCCGACAACTGCAGCACCTATGTTTACTTTAAACACAATTTTTGTTTTTTCGGCTAAGGCTATACCGGCAGAGATTACGCGGGTTGTAAATACCTCATTCCACCAGCCGAAAGTAGCTACACAAAAATCGTAAATTCCACCAATAAGTCCACTTATTAACAGTAATTTGGCCTGATTACCGCCTTTTGCGCCCGATACTAATACTTGCGTAGTTGCGGTAGCCTCGGGAAAAGGATATTTCCCGTGCATATCGGATACAAAATACTTACGGAAAGGGATAAGGAATAAAATCCCTAAGAAGCCTCCGAACAATGAGCTTAAAAACACCTGGTAAAATTTAGCATCGAGCCCAAGTATATACAATGCAGGTAATGTAAAAATAGCGCCTGCCACAATTACACCTGAACTAGCCCCTATCGACTGGATAATAACATTTTCACCCAGTGCTCCCTTACGCTTGGCCAGCGACGATGCGCCAACGGCAATAATGGCTATAGGAATTGCAGCCTCGAACACCTGCCCGATTTTAAGGCCGAGGTAAGCTGCTGCCGCCGAAAATAATATGGCCATTAATAAACCCCACGTAACCGACCATGCATTTACTTCATGGTAAATTTTATAAGACGACATAATGGGTTCATACGTTTCGCCAGGTTTGAGTTCCCGCGACGCATTTTCCGGTAGTCCCGTTACTTTTTCTTCTGTTTCCATATTTAAGAGTATTGGTTATACTTATTATATATTTATTGATAGTTTATAATTGCATATTGATTATTGGTAAATTATGATAATATAAATACAATATATGAGTTATTTGTAAAATTATTTATAGTGAAGTACGTCATTAATTATAAATGCTTTGCATAATTACGCCAAATCCAAAGCAAATTGAATAATGCATTTTCGCTCCGAATTTTACATTTGCTAATTTAGATAAAATTAGCTTATAGCACTCATTTATTTAAAGTATTTTTCAACACCTGATTCTTATTTTGAATATAATATACTATATACTACGTATTTATATTTTTTATTTAAAGAATTCAGGTTTTGTAATTTTTGGCATGATTATTGCATTTGTTAGGATGTTTTTCATAAGGTTTAGGGTTAGGTTAAGAAAGGGAGTAAACGATTATGTATGCTCCTTTCTTTTTTAATACCTTATCGTATCAGGCTTTATGTTACTGATATTCCCGACCATATACAGTACGGCGATGAAGGTTGGGCGACGATGCAAAAATAGGGAGCTTGGGGCTTATCATGGCTATTTTAGGAAGAGCAGTACTGACTGCATTACAAGGGCTTATTTCCGATTCCACAGGAAATATGGACATATCTTATATCGTACCGTTATTCTGCTTTGTCGTTGTAAGTTGTCATGCGTACCGAACAAGCTTGACAACCAAAGTTTTAACAAAAAAGTCGAAAAAATCATGTCAACTAACTATATTTTAGAAGTTTGTGCCGGTTTGTTACAATCGGTTCTCGAAGCGGAAAAAGGAGGAGCGAACAGAGTCGAACTTTGTGCGGCTTTGTATGAGGGCGGCACAACACCAAGTGCGGCAACCGTGGAGCTTGCCTGCAAAATGGCATCGATACCCGTGTATGTTATTATCCGTCCGCGTGGTGGTGATTTTCTATACTCCGATCTTGAGTTCGAAATAATGAAACGTGATATATTGTATGCCAAGGCAGCTGGAGCAAAAGGTATTGTAACAGGTTTGTTGAAAGCAAACAGTACAGTTGATATAGAACGGACATCTATATTGGTTGAAATGGCTTATCCTATGGATGTTACATTTCACAGGGCTTTCGACATGGTTAAAAATCCGTTGGATGCACTTGAAGATATTATAAAAGTAGGCTGCAGGCGGATTCTCACGTCGGGAGGGCACAATAAAGCTTTTGATGGCAAACAAAACATAGCTGCGCTTGCCCGCTGGGCGGCCGGGCGCATAAGTATAATGGCAGGTAGTGGCGTTAATGCAGGTAATGTAAAACAGTTAATTGGAGAAACGGGAATTAGCGAAGTGCATACATCGGGTAAAGCCAGATTGGCAAGTGGTATGCAATTCAAAAACATGGCCATTGCCATGGGTGGAATCCCACAAATACCTGAATATGATATTGATATTACCGATGCCGGTGCTATCAGAGATATCCGCAAGATTCTCGATTCACTATGACCTTCGTTCATAAGACTTTACTTCTATCATTTTTCAGCATAAAGTTGATCATCTGGAAGGTATTTTATTCACCGACAGGGTCTGCGGAAGAATGCTATACAGCGTTTTACAAATCAGTAAATAAACGTGTAGTTTTGGTGGATAAAGCTAAGCATGGAACTCGGCCGATACAAAAAAGTAGAGGCAAGAAACTCTTACCTCTACTTTAGCGTAACTTTGCTGATTAGTGTGTTTAAATAATCAAAACAAATTACTGCCACATTTAACTTCAAAAGAGCCATGAGGCTTCTTTTGCAGCTCATTCAAAAAGGACTATTTGCCCTTATAAAAGATCAACAAACTACAGGGAGCAAACAAGGGGTGACGTTTTGTTGTCATTGGAAGGCTTTTTAACGGGACGACTAAGTACTTACATTAGTTACGATGAGGATGGCGACTGGTAATTTTTCGGGAATGGGGATGTTGATGAGAGCGATGCGTGTGCCGTATCCGTAAAGCAAATACTTGAACTTGACAGGAGCTTAGGAAACCTTCCCTATATGCAGCGAGGCAATCGGCATCGTTGCAAACAACCGATTCCGATTGGGATTATTTAATTCTATTTAGCAATTACTCCTGAGCCCAATAGTTCATCATCTTTATACCATGCGGCAAACTGCCCGGCAGTAATGCCGCGTTGGGCTTCGTTGAATATAATGTACAGCCCCTCGGTACGCATGTGTAAACGTGCCTTTTGCAGGGGTTGGCGGTAGCGTATTCGTACCGTTAAATCGCAGCTTTTATTCACACTCAATGCTAAATCTGGGCGAATCCAATGTATTTTGTCTTTATTAATAAATAAGCCTTTACGTAACAATCCCGGGTGGTTGTGGCCTTCGCCCACATAGAGCGTATTGATTTCAACGTCCGTGCCGATAACAAAAAGTGGTTCAATTCGGCCGCCAATGTTAATGCCTTTGCGTTGTCCAATGGTAAAAAAATGGGCGCCACTGTGTGTCCCTACCTTTTTGCCGTAATTGGGGCGATATGAATATGGACAAGCCAATGCCGCTAAATCATCGTTGACAACGGCAGGGAGTTTTTCGTAGAATTCGGGTTTAATTTCAACTGTATTGCCGGTTTTTGCTTCGAGCTTCTGCTGTAAAAATACAGGTAAATCAACCTTGCCAACAAAACAAATACCTTGTGAATCTTTACGTTCAGCGGTCGGCAGATTTTGTTCGGCTGCAATTCGACGTACTTCGGGCTTTAATAAATCTCCGATAGGAAATAACGCTTTGGACAGTTGCTGCTGCGATAACTGGCAAAGAAAATAGCTCTGGTCTTTATTTGGGTCGATACCTGCCAAAAAGCGATGCACGGGTTTGCCGTCCACTTCAATGGTATCTTTACGGCAGTAGTGTCCGGTAGCAATATAATCAACACCCAGTTCAAGTGCATACTTTAAAAAAACATCGAACTTTATCTCGCGGTTGCATAGTATGTCAGGATTCGGTGTCCGTCCTTTTTCGTACTCGGCAAACATATAATCGACAACGCGTGCCCGGTAGCTGATACTTAAATCGATAAAATGGAATGGAATATCAAGCTTTTTAGCCACCATACGGGCTATACTTTCGTCTTCTTCCCACAAACAATCACCATGCAGTGTTCCGGTTGTGTCGTTCCAGTTTTGCATAAACAATGCAATAACATCATGCCCTTGCTGCTGCAAAAGGTATGCTGCTACACTCGAATCGACTCCACCCGATAATCCTACTGCTATTTTCATCTTATGGCAATTCGTTAATTGTAAAAAAGTGTTAACTGTAAAATATTGATTTGCTTACTGGTTAATTAACACATTAGCAAATTATCTCATTCTTTAATTGAATAGTTTTTATAAGTCGGATGCAAAAATACTACAAATTTTCGGCAATCAGTTTGTCAGCAATTGCGCGTGCCTGCTTAATCCTGTCGGCCATGCCGATACCGTCTCGTAAATTTCCCCCAATAATTAGGTTCGGGTATTGCTTTTGGACATCGTCAACTGCTTTTAACCGTTCTTCGGTACTTCTTTCATATTGTGGAATAGCATAGGGATGACGGAATATTTTGATAATATCGGGCTCCAGTTCGGGAAATTGCAATATCTGTCGGAGTTCGTGCAAAACAGTTTGCTTTACTTCGTCATCGCTTAAACTCATAACTTCGGGATGGCGTATCCCACCTGTATAAACAATCAGTAAAGCCCCATTTTTGGGTGCACGATCTTTAAAAAAGGAGGAAGAAAATAACACGCCTAAAATTTTGCGATTTTCCTTAGACGGGATAAGCCCCCCGAATGCCAATATCGGTGGCCCTTTCCACTCTTTAAAGCCCAACGATAATTGAACCATTTTTGCATAGCGGGCATTGTTCAGGTTTTGCATTTGCTCCCTGGGGATAAAAGGCAATAATTGCGGCAACGCATGTGAGCCTATTGTTGTAATTACATAATTGGCCTGATAAATAAATTTATCTGTTTGGTTGAATGATACTTCCCACTTATTGTTTATAGGATGGATTTGTATATTTGATGCGTTACACAAAATATTTTCGCACCCTATACGCTTTGCCAAGCAGTCGATTAAGTTGCCAAAACCACCGTATGATGACATGACTTCGCGGGTTGCACGTTTTAATCGTTCGTCGTTTTTCATCTCGCGGTTACGTATAATTCCGCCTTTGACAAAACTGCCGAACCTGTCTTCGAATGCCCACATTTTAGGCAGAGCAAAGCGGAAAACCAGTTTTTCAGGGTCGCCGGCATAAATACCTGATACAAAAGGATCCATAGCATAGTCTAAAAAGCTTCGTCCCATACGGCGACGAGTAATTTGTGCAACTGTTTCGTACGGGTCGGTTCCTTTTTTACGAAATGGTTCGCCCAGTATGCGGAATTTATCATATAATGTAAACAAAGGTGTAGTGATAGCGCTGAATAAGCCCGCGGGCAATGCATGAAATTTACCGTTTTTAAGAATAAGCCGTTTTTTAGCTTTACTATTGGCTATTTCCAGTTTTACGTGCGGGGCAAGTTCGTCGAATAATTCAGCCGTTTCGGGCGTTCCTAATGTTCCGGTATTGGCTCCCGATTCGAAGACAAAACCATTTTCGTAAAAGGTTTTCATGGCTCCGCCAATTTTACCGTCTTTTTCCAATACAAGGATATTCCATCCGGCTTTTTTTAAATAAAAAGCTATTGTAAGACCAGTTAAACCTGCTCCAACTATTATTCCTTTTTTCGAAGTTTTATTATTCATAACTTTTCGTATTTCTACTTATTTTTTCGGATATATAAAAACATGTAAGGAGATAATAAGTTTTTTATTTTTGAATATAACAATATTGATTTATTAAGGAACATTTTTGTTTTAATGAAGACATTTGTTAACTAATTTTTATTCCGTTTTAAGCGGTGTTAAAATAGTTTTTCCCTATGTTAGTTTTTCCAGTTTTTGATGTAATTGCTCCCAACGCTGTATAGCGATATTTAGATCATTTTTTAGCTGTTGGTATTTTTTATAAAAATCATTGCTTGCTACTTTGTCCGTCGGATTTGTCAGTGCATTATCCATGTCGGCTATTACAGATTCTATCTTGGCAATTATTTTTTCCTCTTTTTCTATTTGGGTATTAACTTTACGCATTTGTTTGTCGTATTCTTTTTTGTCTCCGTAATCCTGTTTAATAACTTGTTTTTCTTCCTTTTTTTCAGTCATTTCCTTGTTCTTCCATTCAAGTTCTTGTAAGTTTTCAAGCTTGCGGCGTTGCAAAAATTCGCGTATTCCGCCCAAATGCTCCTTAACTTTCCCGTCGCGGAATTCGTATACCTTATCAACCAAACCGTCCAGAAATTCACGGTCGTGCGATACTACAATCAATGTACCGTCGAACAGTTGTAGTGCATTTTTTAAAATATCCTTCGACCGCATATCCATGTGGTTGGTCGGCTCGTCAAGCACTAGCAGGTTATAAGGCTCGAGCATCAGCCAGGCCATTGCCAGACGCGAACGCTCTCCCCCCGACAATACTTTTACTTTTTTATCCACATCGTCTCCCCGGAAAAGAAAAGCGCCCAATATATCGCGCAATTTAGTGCGGATATCGCCAACAGCAATACGGTCGAGGGTGTTGAAAACGGTTTCTTCCCCATCCATCAAATCATCCTGATTTTGGGCAAAATATCCCAGATTGACATTATAACCTAGTTTGGCCACGCCCTCTTCGTACATCAATTCGCCGATAATAATACGCGACAGCGTTGTTTTTCCTTCCCCATTACGGCCTACCAACGCCACTTTTTCACCACGCTCTACAATAATGTTGGCATTGGCAAAAACGGTATGGTCGCCATAACGTTTAGTAAGGTCTTTTGCATGGAAAACAACCTGCCCTGAACGTGGAGCCGGCGGAAATTTGATGTTGAGTTTTGTTGTGTCCTCCTCATCAACTTCCACAATTTCCATTTTCTCAAGCTGCTTTATGCGCGACTGAACCTGATTAGCCTTTGTTGCTTTATAACGAAATCGTTCGATAAAATCTTCGGTTTTTTCAATCATTTTCTGTTGATTCTGATAGGTGCTCAGTTGCTGTTCGTGGTGCTTTTTTCGCAATTCGACATACCTTGAATAGGATGCCCGGTAATCGTAGGCTTTTCCCAGTGATATCTCGATGGTGCGATTGGTTACGGCATCCAAAAAAGCACGGTCATGCGATATAAGTACCAACATTCCGTTATAATTTTTCAAGTAATCTTCCAGCCATTGGATAGACTCGATATCAAGATGGTTGGTAGGTTCATCGAGCAACAATAGCCGAGGTTTGGTTAGCAATATTTTTGCCAGTTCAATACGCATACGCCACCCCCCGCTGAATTCGAATGTCGGGCGGTCGAAATCGCTACGTTTAAATCCAAGCCCCAGAAGCGTTTGCTCGGTATCGCCTTCTTTATCGCTACCTCCCAATAAATGAAAC
Organism: Prevotellaceae bacterium; assembly: GCA_031263585.1. Classification (GTDB taxonomy): domain Bacteria; phylum Bacteroidota; class Bacteroidia; order Bacteroidales; family UBA932; genus JAISFN01. Next base: position 8,764 of record JAISFN010000173.1, read on the forward strand.
CGGTCGTTGGCATCATTCAACTGTTCAATCAGTTTCATGTAAGCGTCCGATTCATAGTCGGTATTATGATGTAGTTCTTCGGTAATTTTCTCAATCTGTTTTTCCAGCTCATTAAGCTGCTGGTATGCTGTCAGTGTTTCCTTAAATACGGTTTTACCATCGGTAACCGTCATTTGCTGAGGTAGGTAACCCATTGTAAAATCACTGGGTACCGATACCTGGCCGAATGTAGGTTGCTGTAAACCCATTAGTATCTTTAGTAATGTTGATTTTCCTGCTCCGTTTTTACCTACCAACCCAATCCGGTCGTTAGGATTAATCATAAATCCGATGCCATTAAAAAGCGTAAATCCGCCGAAACTGACTGTTAAATCATTAACTGAAATCACGTTGTATTAATATGTTAATGGTTAATTGTGAAGTGTAATTTTTTATTTGTTAATGGTAAAAAGAGATATGTGTATTGAGTACAGCGTATTGTGATTTTTCACATATCGCACATTGTATATCCAATTTAAAAAGTCTTGATACTTGATACCATGTATATTTTAAATTTCAATAGGTTCTAAATATTTTTTATGAATATAACCAATTATTCCGTCATAGCTTATTTTATACCATTCGGGAGCTTCCTCAACAACTGTTATTTCATCGCCTATATCTAAAGTAGTGATAATTTTACTATTAATGGAAGCCCGATTTCTCATGCCAATATCGTTACCGTTGATAATTGTTTTTTGCCCTTTCAATGGATGCATGAACTTTGCCGGCATGCAATTTTTAGGTCGGACAATACTGTCCAGTTCATAATATGATTCTTTTAAATACTTGCTTAAACTATCGGTACAGGTAATCATATTGTACGCCATATCATCCGTTTCCGGCATTTTTGTTCCGTTTTGCATGAAAAATATATCACTGAAAATGGTGTGAACAACGGTTCTCCGTTCCCGTTCATCATCTTTTCGCTTAAAATCGATGTATACAACCCTGTCTTTATCGGTATTGCTGAGATATAAATATCTTGATACAGAATAACCGCCAAGCATACCCGAAAACTGGTAATAATAGGAGCGTATGGCCATCCCTTCTTCATTATAATAATGGCATGTCCACGAGAGACTTTCGGGAAACGAAGTACGGTGCATTGATTTTCGTATTCTGTCGGTAGAGTCGAAGTATAACATGTTTGTGGTTTCCTCGTGAGGGTCGCTTAGCGCATAACTCCTCAATGATTTGGATACGATAAAAGTTTTGAATAAAAACAAACTGTTAATATGTTCAACTTTTTCATCAATCATGTTTTGTTGCACTTTCTCTTGTTCGGTTTGAGCAATGGTAGGATTAAAATAAAAAGCAAATCCTGTCATTATTATAATACAATATAGGGCTTTCATACGTATTATGGTTTTGATAATTTAATAAGATAAAGGGTATCAAGTATTACAACGCACGATAAGTCCCTATGATATAAGAGTTGGGGAGGCTTTTACACTTCACTGTTAACACTTAGGATATTAAAAAATCGTGATATAGTATACTTTCCACCATTTGGTATTTACATTATTTTGATTATACAAAGGTACACGAAAGAAATAAGTATGCAAATCGAATCGGTCAGGCTAAGATTTTTGGTATTATAAATAAGTATTGGTATAAAGTCTTTTCAATACAAAATTGTTGTAACTTTACAAACTTTAAAAATAACGGCGCTAAATTTATAAACATATTAAATATTACAACAATTATGGCTATACCTGAATTTAAATACCAAGATCCTTTTCCGTTGGGTAACGACACTACCGAGTATTATCTTTTTACAAAAGAAGGTATATCGCTAAGTGAATTTGAAGGTAAAACTATTTTAAAAGTATCTCCCGAAGCATTGACTAAAGTTACGACGGCCGCTTTTCGCGATTGCGCTTTTTTGCTGCGTACCGAGCATCAGAAACAGGTAGCGGCGATATTTGACGATCCTCAGGCTAGTGATAACGACCGCTATGTGGCTTTAATGATGTTGCGTAATGCCGAAATTTCGGCGAAAGGTGTTTTACCGTTTTGCCAGGATACGGGAACGGCTATTGTTGTAGCGAAAAAAGGGCAGCAAGTATGGACCGGTGGAGGCGATGAGGAAGCTATATCTCACGGTGTTTATAAAGCGTACACCGAAGAGAATTTACGTTATTCGCAAACTATTCCGCTGGATATGTATACCGAAAAGAATTCTGGTTGTAACCTGCCGGCACAAATTGATATTGCGGTTGTTGACGGCGATGAATATAAATTTTTATTTATTGCTAAAGGGGGCGGTTCTGCCAATAAAACGTATTTATTCCAGGAAACTAAAGCTTTACTGAATCCGAAAAGCTTGGAAGCGTTTTTGATTGAAAAAATGAAAACCCTGGGTACGGCAGCATGTCCGCCTTATCATATTGTATTTGTTATCGGCGGTACATCGGCCGAAACCTGTTTGAAAACGATAAAGCTGGCTTCGGCAAAGTATTACGATTCGCTTCCGATATCGGGTAACGACGGTGGACAGGCATTCCGGGATATCGAGTTGGAGAAAAAAATATTGAAAGCAGCCCAGCAACTTGGTTTGGGGGCGCAGTTTGGCGGTAAATATTTTGCCCATGATATCCGTATTGTGCGTTTACCACGTCATGGTGCATCGTGTCCTGTGGCAATGGGCGTATCTTGCTCGGCCGACCGTAATATCAAGGCAAAGATTAACAAGGATGGTGTTTGGGTTGAAAAACTTGAGGAAAATCCTGGGCGTTTTATCCCTGAATCGTTACGTCAGGCTGGCGAAGGCGAGGCTGTGAAAATTGATTTGAACCGTCCAATGAAAGAAATTCTGGCTGAACTGACAAAATACCCGATTGTCACACGCTTATCGCTTACCGGAACTATTGTTGTAGGGCGTGATATTGCCCATGCGAAGCTTAAAGAGCGCATTGACAGGGAAGAGGGCTTGCCACAATACATTAAGGATCACCCGATATATTATGCAGGGCCTGCCAAAATGCCGAAAGGTTATGCAAGCGGTTCGTTCGGGCCGACGACAGCAGGGCGTATGGATTCATATGTAGACCTTTTCCAGAAAAACGGCGGTAGTATGATTATGATAGCTAAAGGTAATCGCAGTCAGGAGGTAACCGATGCCTGTAAAAAACACGGCGGTTTTTATTTGGGCAGCATCGGCGGTCCGGCTGCTATATTAGCTCAAGAAAATATAAAGAAAGTTGAAGTGTTGGAATATCCCGAATTGGGAATGGAAGCTATATGGAAAATTGAGGTGGTTGATTTTCCAGCATTTATTTTGGTCGATGATAAAGGCAACGACTTTTTTGAACAACTGAAGCCAATTTACCCCATAGATGATAGCAATGAAAAGCCGTAATACCGTAGTAATAGAATCGAGAAAATAAATGCAACCTATCAAGTTGCATTTATTTTTTCGATTCTATTAATTTTCTATTTTTCAGGAATCCAATATATCTCATCCGCATTTAAATCTTTTGCTAATTTCCGGGCGAGTACAAACAAGTAGTCGGATAAACGGTTCAGGTACTGGATAACAATTTCAGGGATTTCAAATTTTTCGGTCAACCCTATGGCGCAGCGTTCGGCACGGCGGCAAATGCTGCGAGCAACATGGCAGAATGACGAAACCTGATTACCTCCCGGAAGAATAAAATACTCAAGCTGTGGCAACAAGCTTTCCATAGTGTCAATTTCGTGTTCCAGCAAAGTAATATCTTTCTCGTTTATTACCGGAAGCTTATCATTCATCCCGTCGTTGGCCAGCAAAGCGGCACAAATCATCAGCCGGTTTTGTACTTTGTGCAGTATATCTTTGTATTGCGGGTCGATTTCGGAACTTCTTACAACGCCGATATACGAAATAAGCTCATCAACAGTACCATAAGCCTCTACACGCGGGTGCGCTTTGGATACTCTTTTTCCACTTACCAATGAGGTGGTTCCTTTATCACCTGTTTTAGTATATATTTTCATTTTTAGAAGATATGATTAAATAAAAGCCGTAGAGCATTCACAAATAATTATTTATCTAATCGAACTGTTTTACTTCCCAATTTTTCCAAAATAACATCTTCATTAATTTCATCGCACTCGATTATTCCATCTCTTAAACGGATAATACGGCGGGCGTGACGAGCAATATCTTCTTCGTGGGTAACAACAATAATGGTATTTCCTTTTTCATAAATCTCTTCAAAAAGATACATTATATCAATAGATGTTTTTGTATCGAGGTTACCGGTCGGCTCGTCGGCAAGAATAATTGAAGGATTATTAACCAATGCGCGGGCTATTGATACACGCTGGCGTTGCCCACCTGATAGCTCATTGGGCTTGTGCATCATACGGTCGCTTAAATCAACATTAGCCAATGCTTTGGCTGCACGTTCAACACGTTCATGTTTGGGTATGCCAGCATAAATCAAAGGCAAACAAACATTGTCCAAGGCTGTATAACGAGGCAACAGGTTAAATGTCTGGAAAACAAACCCGATTTCCTTATTCCGTATTTCGGCCAGTTGATTGTCCTGCATTTTACTGACATCGGTATTGTTCAAAACATATTGCCCGCTTGTAGGGGTATCCAAACAACCGAGAATGTTCATTAGGGTTGACTTACCCGAACCCGACGGACCCATAATGGCAACATACTCATTCGGGTATATTTTTAACGAGGCTCCGTTAAGCGCCCGTACTTCCTGTGTTCCTACCTGGTAAAATTTGGTAATGTTTGTAATGTTAATAAGAGGTTCTCTCATTATATGCTATTTTATATGATTGCAAATGTGCGAATAATTTTTCGAATATTGTCATTATGATAGCAATTTTATGTTAAGGTTTAATCGGGTTGAAAATTTTGATGATAACCGGAGCGTATAATCCGATTTTGTAATTGGGTGGTAAGAGCTTTCGGATAAAAAACGGCATTGTTAATTTCATATATATAAATTGATTATTTAGTTTCCGCTTGAGTAAATTCAAAGAAATTTCAATCACATATAATCTGCTATGCTATAAGATGATTTCCCTTTCCGTTTAAATCGGGCTAAATAATACCGTATTCGACTATTATAAGCTTCTATTGTGTAAGTCTCTGCTTTTGCCTGTAAATGCTTTCCGCAGGAATAAATTCTTCATAACTTCTCCAATAATCAGAAGAAAAATAATAGACATTCAAATTTTTAATTTTATTCCATATTTTACTTTTATTCCTGTTTGGCTCGACCTGTCTCCGCAGACAAAAGAGGTAAACCCTTTTTTATATCTATCAGCAGCAATCCGTAGCCGTCGGTAGTTTTTTTGAACCTGCATATCGTATCAAAGATTTTGGTAATGACCGTTATAGTAGAGATTGCTTCTTCTTTGTCGGACAGTTGAGAGGTTTGGATTGTGGCAACGGTGCGGACTTCGTTGAAATACTGAAAATCATAAATCGAGATATGTCTTTGGGATTGGATAATTCGGACTATACAACTTATATTCCGCAATCAGCATCACAAAAGAATAATCCGACAATACCTGAACTATCCCAAAATAAACCCTATACTATCATACAACATAGATTCACTCAAAAAGAACTGGATTTTTGGATGCAGTCAGGCATCACTCCCGAAATACTGAAACTATACAAAGCTGTATCCCTAAAAGAATTTAGAAGCGAGAATAAGGACGGTAAACCTTTCTTTTACACTTCATCGGAGAGTGAGTCGATATTTGGATACATGGGAAAACGGTATGTGAAAATCTACCGTCCATTTTCAGAAGTTCGTTTCCTGTATGTCGGGAATATCGGGGATAGTTACTGCTTCGGACAGGAACAATTATCCGCCAAAGGAGACACACTGTTCATCACAGGCGGAGAAAAGGTCGTGATGATACTTACCACTCACGGCTTTCATGCTATTTGCTTCAATAGTGAAACATCATCATTCCCACAGGAATAATCTATAAACTTACATTTCGATTTAAGCATATAGTGTTGCTCTATGATTTCGACAAAACAGGAATAGATGCTGCAATCAGGCACGAGAAAGCATTGGCGGAATATGGGGTTAAACGACTTGTATTGCCGCTTTCAGGAGAGAAAAAAGACAAAGATATAACCGATTATTTCAGCAAAGGAAATACTCGAAAAGAGTTCCGGCAGCTATTCATCGACTTTCTTGATAACCTATATAGTGAAACAATGACCATGCTTAAATCCTGTGAAATTGATTTCAATAATCCTCTGACAAGAGCGGAAGAAGTAATTTCTGCCGACGACGTACCTCTGGGAACACAGGGGAATATCCATTGTAAATTTATTTTTCGATACGAAGTAAAATAGAAAAAAATGAAGTTCGATGGGTGTGAGATTCTATAGCAACTTCTTGCGTCGCCTATTGTAGTTTGTGGCATTATAACCTATCATTTGCAATTATTAGTTTTGCGTTAATTTTAATATTATATCATAAATTATAGATATACAATATTTTATAAGCGTAATTTGATTTTTCGATTTGATTTGAAAACCTGTAATTTTGCGTTTTTTTCAGCTAACGGATTTTGTGAGCAAATACGAATTCGACAAGTGTGTAAAACGCTATCTTGGCAACTACTGCTCACACGAATTAAACAGTTGAAATCATTTTTTGCAACTGCTTTTCGGACAAATAACAGGGTTAAATTCAA
>JAISFN010000176.1 GCA_031263585.1 Prevotellaceae bacterium
CAATAACCGTGCATTTATCCCGATAAGCGCTTTTTCTTGTTCTGTCTGAAATAATGATTTAATAACATAAAAGTCCTCTTAAGGGACTATTATCTAATATTTATTTACGTATGAAAACAAAAATTATACAAACATTAGCTTGTTTTTTTATTTTTATTCTGGTTTTCAGAAACTTTCCATTAAATGCTAAAGATGATAATGATAAGCTTTTCATTATAAGCGGAATAGTTAAGGATAAGGAGTCGAATAAAAAATTGGCAAACGTATCCATATTTGTACCGGGTACGAATATCGGAACTGTGACAAATTCAGATGGAGAATTTTCGATTAAGATTAAAGAAAACTCACAGGCAAGTGCTATTGAATTTGTTCATATTGGATACTCCAATCTCCAGCTCCCTTTTAGCGGGAGAGATATTTTTGACACAACAATATTTATATCGCCCAATGCCATTGTGTTGGGTCAAGCGGTTATTTTTGGCGGTGATGCTCAAAAGCTTGTTAAAAAAGCCATCGAAAAGGTAAAGGACAATTACAGCAATGAGGAAAACCTGTTAACCGGATTTTACCGTGAAACGGTTCAAAAAAGAAAACCGTATATCAGTGTTTCAGAGGCTATAATTGATGTTTATAAGAGACCTTACCAAGAGGATAACGGAATTGACAGGGAACGGGTACAAATACACAAAGGTCGTCAGCTATTAAGTCAAAAGGCAAAAGATACACTCGCCGTGCTATTACAAGGAGGTCCTACTTTATCTGTTTACCTGGATATTGTAAAAAATCCTAATATGATTTTAAATTTAGAAACTCTTTCCGATTATAAATTTACAATAGATGGGAACATTATGATGAATGAGCGAGAACATTATATTATTAATTTTTCGCCTCAGGTTGTGAGCCCATATCCTCTATACGAAGGAAAATTATACATTGAAAAGGAAAGTTTAACATTTTCGAGAGCCGAATTCAACATGGATATGAGTGATGTACAAAAAGTTACCAGTACTGTTCTTCGAAAAAAACCGGCCAGACTGAGGTTTAAACCCGAAGAAGTTTCATTTTTGGTATCTTATAAAAAACAGGGAGATAAAAGTTATATTAATTATGTAAAAAACAATGTGCGTTTTAAATGCGATTGGAAACGTAAATTGTTTGCAACAAATTATACAGTTGTTTCGGAAATGGTTGTAATTGACAGGATACAGGATAATGTACCGCAGATTTCTTCGAAATATGCTTTTTCGCCAAATCAATCCTTTACCGATAAAGCAAGTGATTTTAAAGATGCGGATTTTTGGAAAGAATATAATATTATAGAACCGACAGAGTCGTTGGAGTTAGCTGTAAATAAATTAAGGAAACAGTACAAATAAAAATATTGTAAATTGATTATCGAAGATTATATTATTTATTCATGCGAATCAAGGGTTAAAAAATAAGACCAATGAAAGCAGCGGCAATCTTGGGGAAAACATGAACTAAAAGACTGGCAGTAGAACGGACTTTGCATGCCTATTGCAAGCCAGTTTTTACGTTCAGCCAGTTGAAAAGCGATTCAACGGGTTGCCTGACAGAAGATATGGCGCAGGAAAACAAATCATTGGCAGCTTTTTCACGCTGCCGGATAATTTCCGGTTCGTCTTTGACGTGTTTAACGGGCGTGAGTATGCGGTAGTTTTGAGAGTTTTCCTTTTCGGCAAAGAACTCGCTGTTGTTATAGATTTTGTCGGCAAACACGGTTTTATTGCATATGTAGGGGTCAAATTCCGTTTGGAAAACTTTGAGGCCGTTTTCGGAAGCGGCAGAGAGGGCGAGCATTTCGGGGAATGGCAGCGTAGCTTTTCGCCGGAAGCCCAACAGATGCAGTTTCAGTTCGTAGTAGTACATATTTTTGATGGAACAGAAGCCCTTGTCGGCGATTTCACACGCTACTTTTCCTGTTCTGTTGCGCCCTTTGCAGGTAACGATGGGGAACGAATTGACGATACTGTTTTCAAAATCGCAACCGTCAGGAATATTTGCAGTCAGCAGTTTGGCAGCCAAAGCCAGCCATGCAGAGGCCAGAAAATTGAGCCTCGCATTGAATTCCTGATACGAAGGCAGCAAGGGAAAGCACGAAAGCAGCCAATTTTTGGCAAAGCTGCGGATATGCTTGATTTTGTGAAGATACTCCTCGCCGACGGCGTAGAGGTAAATTATCATCACTTCGGCGTCGGTAAATTTCGGGTCGGCATTGTTTGACAGTCTTTGACAGGTGTGTTTTAAGGATTTGCCATACATGCCATTTATGTAACAATAAATGGATATTAATTTTAATACTTTTTCTTTGGAAATCATAAGTTGAAAATTACATGGAAATAATCTTTTAAATTGCTGATTTTCATAGAAATAAATACTCTATGAAACTTTAATATAGTAATTATTTAATAATAAACAATTTAAAATCAACCGAATCTTTGGGCTTTCAACCCTTGATTCGCATTAATAATATAATCATTTCATTAAGTAATAGTATTATTTAAGTCTTATACATTATATACTTATTTTACACTAGTATCTTGCATAAACATTGATTATTGAACGCCTTGAAAAAGAGCGGCAAGACGGCTTTGTCGACTGGATAACCATATCGGTACAGATATTATTCTCGATGAGATACTGCACTAACTTTGATGATCTTAGGGCAATGCC
>JAISFN010000177.1 GCA_031263585.1 Prevotellaceae bacterium
GCGCTACCCTTAGCGACATTCACCACTACCGGATTCAGTCCTGTGCAAGCTGCGGGAATAACATCATTCGTCAAAACATCTATTAAGTCAAACGGACGTATACCTTGTATATATTCAATGCTATCATTTTTAGCAAATACCAAAGCGTTAAGAGCTTGCTCGTATTTAATATTCACCGAGTCGCATACCGGCTGGTCATTATATCCGTTGCCGTTATCGTTAATCTTCAGTATCAGTTTGGTATCATTATCAACCGCGCCAATCCAGCTTGAATAATTGGGTATCGAAAATTTTACCTCGGCCGAAGCGCCCTGCAAAATACTTTGCGGGTATTGGTATGTATACCTTGCAGCTGCAGGCGCTGGAACAACATCCTTATGTACGGTGATTTTTACGGGAGCCTGAAGCGCGGCATTGCCAATATTCTTAATTTTCAGTTCAATATACAACGAGTCGCCAATAGCATAATAATTAAAAGTAGGATCCGGCGTATCCAACTGTGCGTTGGGAACCAGCCACAACGGCGTACCGTTCTTGTTCAATGCGGTTTGCTGTGTTAAAAAATTATTATACGGGCGTATATCGTCGCTTGTGCCTAATTGCCCGTCGTTGCCCGGAAATACCGTTGCCGGATTCAACTGGTATGCCGGTATGGTTAAGTCTTCGTTTACATTTACCGAATTATACATATACTGGTTCCAAACACTGCGCGCAGGCGCCCAAGGCGATGACGCTATGCCGGATTTGAAAATACGTATAGGGCCAAAGGCTGCATTGGCTCCGGTTGGTCCCGAACCGGTCCAGCCTGTTACCAATATTTCGGCCTGCCCGTCGCCGTCGATATCCACAATAACAGGGTATTCGCGTACGGTACCTGACCTTACATCGTCAAATTCAGCTTTTGGTACAGCGGCAGATCCGCTTCCATCAATAATGCGAAGTCTTTGTTCGTCACGGTAAACAATTTCGGTTGTTCCGTCCTGGTCAAAATCGAATAAGGTAGCGCCGGTTGCACCCGAACCATCTGTATGGGTTAAGTTCCATTTCTGAACAATCCGTTGGCCCATAGTCTTTGTGTCGTCGTAACGCAACGCGTACATATTCAAACCGCTGTTAAGCGTTACAATCTCCATGTAAGGATTATCATCAAGGTTGCCAATCATTGGGGTGTTATGCTGCGCTGCTGTGGATTCGAAGCTGCCCAAAAGAACCGACCGGTTATTGGGCTGCGGTTTCCAAACAACAATAACATGCTTATTCGCAGTAGTTTTTGCCGACATTACAATTTCCAGTATCCCGTCGTTATCAATATCGGCCGCTATAGATTGACCGTCCGAGGGAACGGTCGTGTAATTTACAATTTTATTAAATTCGGCGGCAGGTAATTGCCAGTCCGTTCTCACGGTCATTGCGGCTGCGGCAATATTCACATCGTATATCTGCATGCCGGCAACCAGCTCAAGCTTTCCATCCCCGTCAAAATCAACGGCAAAGGTTGATAAAAGTTCCCTATCCGCCGGATAATAACGGTACAAGCCTTTGTTTCCGCTTCCACGGCAGATAAATGTACCATCATACGCAAATATAGCATTCCCTGCATATATCTCGGGTACTCCGTCGTTATTGAAATCGGCAACGCCCACATTGGCTATAGCTGGTGTAACAGTAGTAAATTGGGCGGTCGATTTCCACAATGGCACGCCGTCTACATCAAAAGCGTATAAATAACCGTCGTTCCTGTTTGCAACAACAAGATAACCCTGGCCATTGTGCCTGAATATGACTGACGAACCCCGATAATCGTTCTCCATAGCGCCGGGAAAGTCGAAAGACTTTTTAAGTTTCAACCCGTTAGTGATTTTATCGTAATAAAATACTTTCATCGTTTTACACTGATAATCACTATAACCTATTGTTCCCAAGATTATTACCTCTATGTTTCCGTCGTTGTCAAGGTCGCCTACCGTCAAGGGTCCGTAAACGTTCACCAGTTCCGTACTCATCGGCGTTAATTCGGCTATTGTCCAATTCAGTTCCGGAGCTTCAATAAAACAGTCGGCATCACTGACGTTATCAGGCTTGGGGATAATAGTAAAATAAACTTTTGCTGTGGCATCCCCATTACATGAAATTTGATAAGTAATACTGTCGTACCCAACAAAATCGGTGCTTGTAGGCGTATAACTCAGCGTACCGTCGCTGCCTAAAGTTGCAGAACCCCGTGTGCCGTTAACTGTTACTGTGGGGCTAAGCGTTGCCGCGCAACTCGGCAAATAATAATCGTTATCCAAAACATTAATGCTTGTGCTTGAGCCGATAAATGCGTTAGTATAATCGTTATTGGCAATAATCGAGAGGTATTCAATTTCGGCTAAGCTACAATTGCCGCCCGTTGAAGCCAGCGTATCGCCTTTCATTACGGCAAAGGCAATGTTCAGTATCGAATCGGAGTTTGTCGGCTTACTTTTGGCTAACGCCCTGAACTTAAACGTACGCTCGCCGGGAGCTAGATCGGCCAGGTTCCACACTACGGCCGGAACCGTTTGCCCGTAAAAGTTAAAATCGTTTACCAGCGAACCGGCGGGATCCGAGTCATAATATTCGCTTCCTTCGGGTATGGGGTCAAATAGCAGTATATCGCTCTGGATATTATTTTTTAAGCTTATTGTATACGTTATCGTATCGTTTAACCGTGCCATACCGGGCGCGGTAATATAGCTGGATACAGCCGTTTTGCTTAGTTCCAGCAAGTTCAGGCTAACGGCATAGTCTTCAACCTCGCCGTCGGCGGCATTACCGGCGCCCCACGAACCGCTCAGCTCTTCGCTGGTTAAGCGGATACGCATGTAGGTATCAATATTTGCGCGGCTTACTGTAGGCAACGCAGGCCATGACAAGTTAAATTCGCTAAGCGTATTTGTATTGGCCGGCACGGGCAGAATTTCGGAAACTTCCCCGGGGTCGAATATTCCGTTGCCGTTAAAGTCGATCCAGGCGGCCATATACGCGCCAGAGGTTTTGGCGTTTACAGCCTTTACTTTTATCTGCAAGCCTTTATAGTCGGATGTATACGATATAGCGCCGTCGAACCCGTTGTAATTGGGGTTTGCCGTTCCGTTTGCGTAATTTACAGGTACATAGCCGAAAGCGGTATTGTAATCAATCGGATTATTCAATGCTCCCAACGTCAGGCAGGGCATTACATCGTGATAGGCTATGCCGTAAGTTCCTTTCAGCTTATCGGCGGCGCTATACGAACCGGGCAAGCGCGGCTCGGGAACACTCAACGGGTTTGTGGAATACTTGGCCAAAAAAACCGAGCTTTGGGTGGTACGCAAAGGCTCCAAACGCTCCGAGGGATCGACCTGGAAGGGCGAACCCGAAAATGTACCGAATATCGAAATATTGTCGCCTGCAATATCCAAAGTTTGGCCAGCTTCATTACCTGTTTCTGATTCTATAATCTCAACATGCAAACAAATACCATTTATATCATAAACAGCATAGAACATTGCTGTTCCACTTTTGGATTTTTGCATATTTGACACTCCTTTGGGATTAAAGTCCACTTCATTTTCATCAACAGAACCCACAACCTGCAAGGTTTGAGTTAGTTCATCGAACTTACAATCCCATATTCTTTGACTTCCAGCCGCTCTTAAATTAACCATCCAGCGCATATTTGTAGCGCCATCAGAATTTTGCGGGTCATAACAAATTATAATTCCATCTTCCCCTCCGGCGTTGGTTATTGTTGTATTTATTGACTGATAAACAAAATCCATTAATGTATATCCAACCAGAAATAAGTGAGAATCGGCGCTATTAACATCGGTACCTTTCGAAACAATACCATAACGACCATAATTCTGCAAATAAGTCGTGCTATTTGCGTCACTATAGGCAGATATGTATGACAAATAACCACTTGTTCCTGATGTTAAATCTGTTTTTGCCAAATAAGTGTGCCACAATGGTCCTGATGCTTCATGAGCCGCTACTAAATAAAGATTAGAAACCGACTTATTTTTCGATAAAGCAAGCGTTGCACCATGTGCCCCTGTAGCTAAAGCTTTATCAATCGACCCCTGAGAATTTCCATCAAAGTCATATTTCCAAATTTTCCAGTAATATGTTGTTCCTGAAAGTATCAATCCTGAAAGATAGATATATCCGTCATCATTTTGATAAATACTTCCCAACCTCATATATTCTCCGGTTTTACCATAACCCAAATAATTCTGAAATTCCTTGGAGCCGTCATTTGTCTTAACTTTAACAAGAGTAAAATTAGATAAAGTAGTTAAAGGCGTATTGAATGTTAGTGTTTCCTGATTTCCCGTGCCATAAGTTATAATATATGAATCCACCACTATTCCTGAATATGCAGCATTGCCATATGCCCCCAGAAAAACAAGACTTTCTTCATCTTCAGATAAAGATATTCCTGTAATCTCATCATAAACATTTGTCGATACTGTTACTGACCATATCCAATTTCCATTATTATCATATTTACTGACAAAGCCATCCGATTTTTCAGCTGTACCATCATTCCATCGGTTAGCGCTATCATAATAACCATTATACTTTGAATTAGTATACGGATAACCACCTGAATTATTAAGAGAACAAGTATTATCAGACAAACTTACTGTGCCATAAAAGCGTCCACATATATACATATTTCCTTTACTATCAGTAATCATCTGGTTAACTATTATTCCAGAATTTGCAGAAGTAACTCCTGTTTTTCTGGCCCAAATACCGTACAAGTCATATTGTGCGTTTAATGGCGATATATTTATAATTTCAACTATAAACAGTATTATAAAAAACAATACGGCAGGTTTACTATTACCGTTAAAATTTAAATATTTCATTGTTTGTTATTTTGATTTTAGGTTTAGTTGTATGTTCGTTTACTATATAGTTTTATAAAATTTCAGCCATTTATACTATTTCCGCTTTATTTATTGCTTACCTGCGTTTCCCTTTGGCGCTCATATATATTTGTTATCATTGTTTTACCAGCTTATATCAAGCTCGGTGTACGCGGTATCGTACCAGGGGATGTTGCCGGGCAATACAGCCTTGCGGTTTACAATTACCTGCACGCCTTTTGGCAGTTGAAGCGTTTGCCCGTTGTACGTAATTGTTACGCGGTAAAAACCGCCCTCGCTAATATTTAATTTATAGCCTGTTTCGCCTGTTAGCAGGCTCCAGTTTGTTCCGTCGTCCGATCGCTCCCATGCGTAGGTCATGCCCTGATAATCAAGGTCGAATGTCAGTTTGGGTTGTATAGAACAAGCGTCTTCCATAAGCATGCGCGGCATGCTAAGCACGGTTACATACACCTTTGCCGTAGCGCAATCGCCGCCCCGGCATATGCTGTAGCTAAACTCGTCGACTCCGTTTGTGCAGGCGTTATCGGTATATTTAACCGTAGCGCCGTTTGGCGCGGCATTGCCCGAACCCGACACCGTTACCGTAATCCCTGCGGTTCCTCCCCGTATAACATCGTTGGCCAGCACATCGATATCGGTAGCGCTGCAACTGAAAATGCTCGCATAATCGTCGTTTGCCTCGAAACACGAGCTGGCTACATCAATCACTACAGCCACTTTACTGCTCTCGCAATACGGCGCGCCGTTTTCCGCCTGGCTCACGTAGTAGGTAAACGTTCCCGCTACGGCTGTACTTATCCACAATGATGGATTAACTCCGCTTACACCGTCGTCGCCATACCATTTCAAACTATGCCCTGGCGCGGCGACAGCCCCCACTGCCGATGACAAGGATCCGCTGGACTGATTTATACAATAGGATAAGCTTGTATTTGCTACTACAGGCACAACAGGCAGGTCAACAACCGTAATGTTGATGCTCTGGATCATATTCTGCCCACAGTGTTCGGGCGTAACGCTTACCGTGTAGGTATATGTGCCGGGCGTTGAAATAACGGCAGGATCGCTTATCAGCGGGTTCTGCTCGTATTGATTCGCCGCCGTAATCCCGGGACCCGACCATGTATAAGTTGTTGTACCCAATGTAATGCAATTGAGTTGGATGTTTCCGCCCTTGCAGAACGTATTGATTGTACTGGCCGAGTAAACAATTTGCGCCGAATTTAAATCGATCATGGTAACGCTCTGCTCAAAATGACTGTTGCAGCCAAGGTCGTTCACCCTTACTTTATAAGTTTTACCGGCGTTGCCGTAGTTAAAATACCCTGTAGCGTTTGTAGCTACTATCCCGTCATTTGCCGCTACCTCCGGGTCGATAAGGTTATAGCTGTAGTTCCCCGAACCGTTCTGCCCTTCAACACGTATATGCCCGACCTGTTCGCCGGCGCATAGATATGCCGAAGTAACGGCGCTGTTAAGCTGCACATTCTTTTTTTCATAGTCAATTATCAGGGTTTGCGCACCCCAGTGCGCACTTGAAGCATGGCCTATGGCAATAGTATACTTACCGGTAGCCGGTAACAATAACCTACTGCCCTCGGGAACCCGCGTATTATCATAGGATATGGCGCTTGGGTTAACACGTTCGATAAAAAAATATGTAGAAATAGGGGTTTCGGTACCCGAACTGTTTACCTGAGCAACCTTACCGTCGGGGGTAATATATTGCCCTTCGCAAGCCTCCTCGTTCAGCGTATAGCTTAGCGGCTCTATTATCCTATATGAACTAATTAAAAAAGTTCTTTGTATAGGATTACAATTTGGAAAAGTTATATCGAAAACATATGTGCCGCCTCTTACGGCTACATGATCTGCCACGTTATACGCCTCATTAAAAACATATACAATCGACCGTTCATCGTTAATAACAAAGTCGGTATTTGCCGGTACCGTAGGCCCGCTTATATATTCGAACCTGGTTCCAACGGGGAATGCGGCATTGCTCAAACGTATGTACCATAGATTTTTATAATAACCATCTTCGTCGGCGCCGTCCATACCCCATGTATTGTTGTAGTCAAGCGCCATGCTGGGAACTTGGGTAATTAAATTGTATGACCATGTATAACCCTCGCTGTCTTCAAAATAAATTTTAGAACCATACGGCACATTGTTAAGTACCTGTGTTGTTTTGTCGTAAATAGGCGCCGACCAGTTTGCCACCACTATACCATCTTTGTCTAAAACCCGCCATTTGTACGGATAGCAAAACACATCATAAATAGGGTAAGTAGATGCGGCGTCGGGTTTATGGCTTACCGTAAAGGTTTCGCAACTGAAATTTGTATAACTAACCGTTGAAGATGCACCGATAATATTAATCTTAGGTAGCGTATGTTCGCAGTTTGTACCTTTAAGCCGTACATAAGGCTGTATGTAAAGGTTATTATCGCGGAAATATTTTATTGTTACCGGCAAAGTATAATCCAGGTACTGAGTGGCATCAGCAAAGCTCACCCAGGTTTTAGACGCAGCAAGATTATTACTTAGCAAAAACGCCCACTCGTAATATTCCGAAGCTTTGGTATAGAGGTAATAGTGCAATTCGGGCAAACTCGACGACGACAAATTATAGCCATGGCGAATGCGTACCGACTTGCAATCGGTGGTCGCAGCGATAGAACTGCAAATATAGTTGTATAACATGTTGCTATCGTCAAAATCGCTCGATACCGTGCTAAGGCTTGCCCCGATTTCCTCGGTAGTATGCGTACAATTATCGGCAACCTTGAACTTATAATTCCCCGGCGGCAAATTTTCCACCTCGAAATCACCAGACTTGGCGACCGTAAATACCTTGGCGCCCGAAGCATACTCGGGGGGATAGTCGGTTATCGTAATTGTGTACGGCCCCAAACCTTTGGATATAGTAATAGGTATCATGCCCGAAGCTCTGCAATTTAAACTAGGGCGAATTTTAGTGGCCGTAATGTAAATCTCGGGTACAACATAAGTACTTGTAACAGTAGCTGTTTGTTGAGATTTTTTTACGGAATACTCGTTGTCCAAATAGCAATAAGCCCGAATTCCTACATAATAAGTCCCCGGAGGTACATCTGTTAATACTCCGCCCGGAGCCTGCGCCCATACACGCGAATACCCTCCAATAACAGCGGGTTCAATCTGATACTCAGCTGTTGTTAAATCCAAATTGGCAAGCGATGTACCGCTAACTGTAACGGTCAGCTTCCCATTCGACTGGCAGGTCGATTCCGTTGCACTCACAGTTACAATGAAGTTATCACAATTGCTTTGTGCATTTGTATATTGGGCGGTTAACAGAAACAATAACGAAAATAAGCAAGCAAAAAAACTTTTACTTGATATTTGTATAGTTATAAAATTTATACCGGTATTGCACATATAGTTTTGTGTTTAATAGTTAGTTAGTTAGTTTACAAAAGCCGCCGGTTATCAATATCCGTCTTATTTATATTAATCACCGTAATGCAAACAATAAATAATATATTTATTTATATTACTATTTATCACATATTTATGATTAAAATAACAATAAACTATTCTATTAAATTTTTTAGTTTATTGACTTTGAAAATATCTTAAAATGAAAGCTAATTAATCTGTCTATAAACAATTTACATTTAAAAACAATAATTCGCTTATTGATAGGTCATTAAAATTTCACTATGTAAATTTAAGGAATTTTTCAACTATAACAGTCCCGTTTAAAAACTAAATAATAAAAGGCATCTTATATTTATTACATTATTTATTATTGAATTGAATTAAAAAGAAAGCCTATTTTTAAATGTAAATTATTGTATATAAAATATATACACTATATTTATAAACCTTATAAACAAAAATAATGAAAACAAACCGATAACATTATATAACGCCTTCTTTAGACTATTTAACACTTTGCTTATCAAATTTTCAAGTCTCTAAAAATTAGCCTCGGTATATTATGCATGTATGTCATTTTTCAAGCATAATTTCATCTGCCAAACTATAATCATAATTCTAATTAAGAGGCTGTTTAAATTTTTTCTGTAAGCGAAGGCTTCGCCGTTGTTCAGGCGACGAAATGGTAATGGGTCGCCGAGGAGTCCCGTCTTGAGCTTTTGGCGCTTTTTTATCACAAATGGCAAAGCCCTCATAAACACCTTAAAAAATCATTTAAAAGCGAATAAAAAGTATGGATAAGTCAATAATTAATGCGAGTTAACCGTTAATTATATATTTTATAAAAGCATAGCGGATAGCGATGCACAAAACCTTACCGCGTGAAGTATAAATTAATAATAAGTAATGAGATAAGCAGATTTTTACATGCTTTTTAAGCCTATTTTTCAACCGTTAATTCGCATGAATAGTTGATATGTTAATCGTGATGTGTGATATGCGTACAGCGATATGAGATTTTTTTTTAAATTTGAGAATTCGTAAATGAGTGAATTTATTAAGTAATCAATAATGTTAATGATATATTTAGCTGTCATGCTAAATGAAGTGAAACATCTTGTATCTCATCAAATAATAAGACCCTTCACTTCGTTCAGGATGGTAAAATATATTAAATTAATAAATGCGCGTAAGAACTTAATTTGCAAACTGGCGTTTGACCATTGACAAATAAGCAAATCAACTTAAAAAGCCTTATACTTCGAAAAACGAAAATATAATTGTATTTGTTTTTGGATATAAACTATTTTTAATAAAATACCAATACTATGATAAAGAACGAATATGCAAAATTAGTTAACGGTGTAGAAATCCCCATGTTGGGTTTTGGCACATGGCAAATTGAAGAAGAGAAACAGGCTGTGGAATCGGTGGCTTATGCCCTGCAAACAGGCTACCGGCACATCGATACTGCCGCCGTGTATAAAAATGAGCAGTTTGTTGCCACAGGGATAAAAGAAAGCGGGCTTAACCGCAGCGATATATTTTTAACCAGCAAACTCTGGAACAGCGATCAAGGGTACGAGTCGGCGCTAAAAGCTTTTGATGCTTCACTTAAAAAACTGAATACCGATTATCTCGACTTGTACTTGATCCACTGGCCCAAAAACGAAAAAAGCAATGAGTCGTGGAAAGCTCTGGAAAAACTTTATTCCGAAGGGCGGATCAAAGCTATCGGGGTATCGAACTTCCTGCAACATCACCTGGAAGATTTGATGCGTTACGGAAAAATCAACCCGATGGTTAACCAGATGGAATTTCATCCGTACTTGGTTCAGCCCAAATTGTTAGAATTCTGTAAAACGCATAACATACAATACGAGGCATGGAGCCCCCTAATGCAGGGGAGAGTAATGAATATTGAACTACTACAACAAATTGCTGCACGTGTTAAACGTAGTGTAGCTCAAGTGGTATTGCGCTGGGATATACAAATGGGCGTGGTAACTATTCCGAAATCGATTACTCCCGGACGTATTAAGGAAAATGCACAGGTATTCGACTTTACATTGAGTGATGACGACGTTGAAGCTATTGCTGCATTGGATAAAGATCAACGAGTTGGACCGCATCCCGATAAAATTAATTTTTAACTTCATTTTAAGCAGTCGGGTAAATACGCGGTACTGTCATTGTTTCTTCCTGTTTTTATTTGTTTTGTTCTTTTTTGTTTCAAGGCTGCATGGCCGAAGGGCAAAAAATTTTGTCATTCAGTGCAAGCAAGTTTAAATCAAAAGGGTACATACAAGACGAAATCGAACTTTTTAACCATATCGCATTCAGTAAGGGATATATCCGCAAATAGGAGAAGGAGATCCGAATACAGGTTATCGGCAAGGTCGTGCCAAGTTATAAATATTTTAGAATCTATAATCTGCAATCTAAAATCATAAATTATATAATTCTTAACTTTACAAATTATTTTTTATGGAGGAATATGGAAATAGGGAAACCGCTATGCGATAAAGTTTGCGACATTGCGCGTGAAGCAGGTATTTTTATGAAAAACGAACGTGTCAATTTTTCGCTTGATAAGGTTGAAAGCAAAGGGCTGCACGATTATGTTTCGTATGTGGATAAGGCATCGGAAAAGCTGATTGTGGAACGCTTGCAGGGTATTTTGCCCGGCGCCGGTTTTTTAACCGAAGAAGAAACCGTTGAACAGCATACCGGTAATTTGACGTGGATTATTGACCCGCTTGACGGCACGACGAATTACATACATGGACTAAGTCCGTATGCAGTAAGTATCGCTCTGGTTTCAGCCGGTAAACCCGTTTTAGGCATTGTTTATGTTATTGAGTCCGACGAATGTTTCTATGCATGGGAAGGCGGCGGAACATGGTTGAACGGTAAACAGGTTAAAGTATCGGAGGTCAAACGCTTATCCGATTCCTTGATAATTACCGGATTTCCTTATAAACATTTCGAAAATATGGACAACTACATGCGGCGCCTTGAGTTTTTTATGACGGCAACGCACGGTGTACGCCGTTTGGGCTCGGCAGCAGCCGACCTTGCTTACGTGGCCTGCGGGCGCGCCGAAGCTTTTTATGAATACGGCCTGCAAGCCTGGGATGTTGCAGCCGGGACATTGTTGGTACAGGAAGCAGGCGGCGCTGTGTCCGATTATTCAGGGGGAAATAAGTATATTTTCGGTAAAGAGCTTATTGCCTCGAATAGATTTGTTTACAACGAATTTAAACAGGCAATTAAGAAATACCTTTAAAGCAGGCATGAAGAAAATAGGCTATTATATTGCCGTTGCTTATTTATGGTCGATAAGTATAATGCCTATGTGGGTTTTATATATTTATTCCGACATATTGTACTACATTGTATATTATCTGATAAAATACCGTAAAAACGTTGTTGTAAGTAATTTGCAAAACTCGTTTCCCGAAAAAAACGCAGGGGAAATCAAGCAAATCAGCAAACGTTTTTACCGCCATCTTTGCGACTTGATTGTCGAAATAATTGCTTACGCATCAATTAGCCGTAAATCTATCAACAAGCGGGTTGTATACAAAAATATCGGGCTTATCGAGAATTTTTATAAGCAGGGCCGCCCGGTAATAGGCGTTATGGGACATTACGGCAACTGGGAGTGGGGCGGTAACTTCCCCATGCATATGGCCTATAAATCGCTTACTACATATAAACCGCTCGACGATAAGAATTTCGACAGCTTATTTAAACGTGTTCGCGAGCGCTTCGGTTTTGTTCCGCTCAATATGAAGGAAACCTCCCGCGAAATGGTGAAAAACATACGTAGCGGAGAAAAAGTAATCCTGTTTTTGATTGCCGACCAAACACCGGCATATATCGAATTGCACCATTACGCTACTTTTATGGGGCAGGACACGCCCGTATTTATGGGACCCGAAAAAATGGCAAAAGCCTTTGATGCACCCTTGGTGTTCATTAAAATGATGAAGGTAAAGCGAGGATATTACGAGGTTGAATTTACAACACTGTGCGAGCATCCCAGAGACACCCAAGAATTTGAACTGACAAATTTATACCTCCGCTATTTGGAAAAAGAAATTCGCGAGAAACCGGAGTATTGGCTATGGTCGCACAGGCGATGGAAGCATAAACGAACGAATGTCGAGAGTGGGTAATTACCCCTGACTTTGTTTTGAAATAATTGATTCAAAAAAAGAGAATACGTTAAAATGATATTGAATTGAAAACAGCGGTTGTTATATTAAACTGGAACGGAAAAGAGTGCCTCGAAAAGTTTTTATCTGGAGTGGTTGAAAATTCGCTAACAACACCCGGAACCGAAGTAATTGTTGCCGACAATGGTTCGATCGACGATTCGGTACAATGGATACAGAACAATCAACCTCGCGTCCGTTTAATACTGTTTGATAAAAACTATGGTTTTACGGGCGGCTACAACAGGGTTTTGGCTCAAGTTGAGGCCGACTACTACGTTCTTCTCAATTCGGATATCGAAGTTACAGTCGGCTGGCTCTACCCTTTGGTGGAGTTGATGGATACTGACCCAGATATAGGGGCATGCATGCCAAAAATAAAAGCTTACCATAGTCCCGGATATTTCGAATATGCCGGCGCTGCCGGCGGGTTTATTGATAAATACGGTTATCCGTTTTGCCGCGGGCGCATCCTCGATAAAATTGAAAAAGACGAAGGGCAATACGACGAAGCTTGCGAGGTTTTTTGGGCAACCGGCGCATGTTTAATGATCCGGGCGAAACTCTACCATGAAACCGGAGGCTTGGATAACGATTTTTTCGCCCATATGGAGGAGATCGACTTATGCTGGCGCTTACAACGTATTGGATATAAAATAATGAGCCAGCCGCAATCGGTGGTGTATCATATAGGAGGAGGGGCATTGCCCAATAATTCGCCCCGCAAGTTGTTTTTAAACTATCGTAACAACTTGTTGATGATGTATAAAAATCTGCCTGCTAAAAATTACCGTTGGATTATTTTTCTACGAATGATACTTGACGGACTTTCTGCCTGTATGTATCTGCTTAACTTTAAGTTCAAGTTTTTTGCAGCTGTACCCAAAGCGTACTGGGCTTTTTACAAAATGCTCCCCAGTTTTAAAAACAAACGGAAACAGGAATTGACAAAAGGAGTAACATGTAAATTAACCGGGATTTACAAAAAAAGTATTGTGTTTCGTTTCTACCTGTCATTGAAAAAGCTACGCTTTTCCGATTTAAAATTCTGAGTGGTTAAATCATAAAATAGCAGCCCAATTGTCCCACAAAGTATTCTCTGCCTATGCTCAACGCTGATTGGCTGTACCTTTTCCCGATGACTGACATGTAACCTGTCCAGATAACCATATATCTTGTGTAGGGCAAGGTCTTCATCGATGCAGGATTTCAAGTAGTCAACCGTACCCGATTTGCCGGAGGGGCGACTTATGCAGGCTATTGCCAAATGTTTTAGGATTTTGTCATCAATGGCATCAATACCGACTGTATTAAATATCCGATTAAACAGCAACTGCGTATCGTTGAGTAGAATATTTTCCACATTGGACAGCAGATGCTCCGTAATCCAACTCTCTTACTCTCTCCGGTCGTATGCAGAAAACATATCCTGTAATCCCGACAGTTCGACAATCCATTTTGCCTTGTTGATACAATGCATCCATTTCGGAAACATTGGAATTGCTACCGAGTGTAGTGTTTTTAGCACATGGCAGGCGCCTTTGCTTTTATCAATAACTTGGATGCTGACAAGCCCACTTGGATTTTTTTCCTGCGTACAAATATGCCGCGGAGATAGAACTTTTTACGGAACATCCAAAACGGTGTCCTGTAAATAATAAATAGATGTATATTAATATATTATAAATTAATCGGATGAAAGTGTCGACCGCAGGAGTTAAACCCAATGAGATTAAAAACTATTGGGCAACCTCTTAATTTTACAGGGCTTGTTGTGTCGTCATCTGTACTTTCTATACCAGAGGTACCGCAACTTCCAGCGAATACAGAACAGACACAACCTTTTGTGCAATCTCCGACAAACCATCCTTAGCCATTATTTTTATCTACAAGACCGGAAGGAACCCCTAATTCTGATAAATCAACAGCCTGAAATATTAACAAATCTTCCATCATGTTATTTTTTATTAAGTTAATAATTATTTAGTTATATAAATCTAATAACTTATTCCCTTCCTCTCATCAAATTGTTACACTGCCGTATTTGTTTGACTTGGTTTGAATATTTGGATAAAATACTATAGGTTTGTAAATATATTCCTTATTAATTTGTAAATTATATAAATTCTAAAACCGAGCCTGCAAGCTCTCTTATGAAGTTAATCAAAGATACAAGAGCCAAGATTTATATTGCTCAGAACAAAATATATAATAGTAATTATAATGTAAATATTACTGATGTTTATTATATTATCAATATTTTAAAAATATAAAAATCTGCTTAAATTTTGTAAAACCGATTTACTACAACAGAAATATAAATTTGAAAATAAATAAGATATCGATTTTTACCACAAAGGACTCAACGGTTTTTACAATAAACACAAAGGAATTCGGTTATATTCAAACCTTTGTGTTCATTGTGATTAAAAATGTAAAATTTATACAGGCTCTAAAATCTGCAATCTAAATTATATATGCATAAATGAAAAATATAAGACTCACAAAGCAGTTTACATTAGAAATGGCACATGCTCTTGAAGGCTACGACGGTAAATGCCGCCATATACACGGGCACTCCTATATACTATATGTAACTATAATGGGTACGCCCTGCAACGACAAATTGAACCCGAAGTACGGAATGGTAATGGATTTCGGAGAGTTAAAAGCTATTGTAAACAAACATATTATCGATAAGCTCGACCATGCCTTAATTTTGTGTAACGATGCTGTTCTAAGTACAGAATTACAGCAACAATACGGTAGCATTATTTTAACCGATTATCAGCCAACTTGTGAGAATATGATTATTAACTTTGCTGGTATTTTAAAAAACGAATTACCCGCTACCGTCAAATTGCATAGCCTGCGCTTGCATGAAACGGCAACATCGTATGCCGAATGGTATGCTGCCGATAACAAATAAACGTAATTAACTAATTTATAATAATTTAACTTATTTCAACGAACTGGAAAATAAATAACAAATATAATATTTTCAGATGATAAATAAAGATATTGAAGCGATATTATCGCAACTGAAACACCCCGAAACAGGCGTTGATATTCTATCGTTGGGGATGATTCAACATATTAAAATTGATGGGAATAAGATAAGCTTTACGCTTGTTACTCGCCCTAACGATCCCTTTTTAACTTCGTTGAAAGAGGCTTGCCGTTCAGCTATATTGAAACAGTACCCACAGGCAACTGTTAAAGTGCTGGAACTGACAAAAGAGTCATCTTCTGCCAAATCTAAAAAAGAAGAACCCGTTACAATCGGCCTCGATAAAGTAAAGCGGGTAATAGCCATTGCTTCGGGTAAAGGCGGGGTAGGTAAATCTACCGTATCGGTAATTTTGGCAGTGGCCTTGGCACAAAAAGGGTATAAAACGGGCTTGATTGATGCCGACCTTTACGGCCCGTCGATTCCCAAAATGTTCGGTATCGAAGATGCCAAACCGATGATGGTTGAACAAGACGGTTATGAATTAATTGAACCTGTTGAAAAATACGGCGTTAAATTATTGTCGATCGGATTCTTTGTTAAGCCCGAAGACCCTCTGATTTGGCGCGGCCCTATGGCTACAAGCGTCTTACGCCAGTTTAGCAAACAAGGCGCATGGGGCGAGCTCGATTTTTTATTAATCGACTTACCGCCAGGAACAGGGGATATTCATTTGAGTATTGTGCAGGAAATAAAGCTTGACGGTGTTGTAATTGTAAGTACCCCGCAGGCTGTAGCGCTTGCCGATGTAATTAAGGGGGTTAACATGTTCCGCAGTGAAAAAATCGAAGTCCCGATTATTGGTATTGTCGAGAATATGGCATGGTTTACACCTGCTGAATTGCCCGAAAACAAATACTATATTTTTGGTAAGGAAGGCAGTAAAAGGCTGGCCGAAGAACTAAATATCCCGTTACTAGGGCAAATACCTTTGGTACAAAGCATCCGCGAAGGAGGAGACGAGGGCAAGCCGATTGTATTGCAGGATACAATAACTGCCGGTGCATTTAACGATATGATAGATAAATTTCTGAAACAATTAATAGACCTCATCGGGAAATAGGAATAGCTGAACTTTTATCTTTGTATCGTGTTTTAAATGATATAAATAAATTAAGTTCCGTGCAATTTAAGAAACTGTCTAAATTTTATTAATCATAATATTTATTGATGCGCATTGTATCATAGCGATACTGGTTTCAGGTAGGGTTTCGTAGTCTTTTGCAAGCTTTCTGTAAGAGTCAAACTAAGAAAACGTACGCTATACAATCCAATCCTTGAGTAGCACATCAAACTTTTTAGCATCCTTCCTCATAAAAACTTGCAGTATCCTGCCGAAACAGTCATTAACATTGTCTGCCAGCGCGCCTCTATAACCTCCATCGGCAATGATTTTCGACAGCCTTGAAAACCGATACTTCTGTTGGCGAATAAGCTTGAGCGCTGCTTTTGAGCCATGAACGTTGGCGGCATGAACATCCGCCGCTAAAGTTAGCCCCATCGAATATACTATAAAGTGACACTTTCGTCCCTTTATGTTTTTTCCGCCGTCAACTCCCTTATCAATATCGCGCCGCCTGCTTAATATCGACCGTACCAACGCCCTGTTGGAGGATTTGCGCACCATTCTGGGTAATTTACCAGTCTATTCGAAGATTCAGGGAGCATTGCGCGATTATATTATTGAACGCCTTGAAAAAGAGCGGCAAGACGGCTTTGTCGACTGGATAACCATATCGGTACAGATATTATTCTCGATGAGATACTGCACTAACTTTGATGATCTTAGGGCAATGCC
>JAISFN010000190.1 GCA_031263585.1 Prevotellaceae bacterium
TCACTTGTAGAAACCTTGTACTCGTAGTCTTTGGCCAGCCAGCGAGAATTTTCCAGCCATGAAAATGTTCTCTCCACGACCCATCGTTTTGGCAAGGGCTTAAACCCGCTTGATTTGTCTGAACGCAAGCTAATTTCCATGTCCCTCCCGAGGTCATTTTTGACGTTTTCTCCCAGCTCGCCCCGCTAACCCGCGTCGGCATAAATCTTCTTCATTCGCTCGAAACGGCCGCTCAGGGATTTGATCACCCTGAAACCAGCCTTGCCCTCATTTTCGTTTGCCGCGTGTATTGCTACCGTCAATAGTAAATCATGGGTATCCGTGATGATATGCCTTTTGCGCCCCTTCAGTTTTTTCTCGCCATCCACGCCGTGGCTTTCACCTCCCACGCGAGTAGTCTTCACGCTTTGACGGTCGATCAGCCCCACGCTGGGCGACCGGCGCTTTTTTTGTTCCCGGCATGTATCACGCAAATTTTCATGTATCTCCTCGAACGTGCCGTCTTCTTTCCAACGTGAAAAATAATAATATATCAGCTGCCATTTCGGGAAATCACGCGGTAGCATGCGCCACTGTCAACCAGTCTTTAAAGGTAAAAAACAGCGTTTAATATTTCTCGCAACGGGTATTTACGCTTGCGGGTGTCGTCAATTATTTGTAATATTATACCGTATTGGCTGTCGGTTAATTTGGTCGAATAATTTGTCATCATTCTTTATGTGTTTATAATCAAAAAGATACGAAACATACTTAAAATAAACAACTGATAACTAATATTTTATTCTAATCTTAAACAGTCTCTCAAAAAGAAATTCCTTTATTCGTTGTTTCTTGTTACCTTTGTACCTGCTTAACACTTCTGAGAAGCAAAGTAATTTGTTGTAATACAGGTCTCGTGTATGACAAGTAATTCTACTACGCAGGAATTAGGTACAGGGAAAATCCCGAAACTATTGAAACGATATGCAATTCCGTCAATAATTGCAATGACGGCAGCAACGCTGTATAATTTGATGGATAGCGTTTTTATTGGTCATGGTGTCGGGGCGTTGGCGCTTTCGGGTTTGACCCTCTCAATGCCTTTAATGAACCTTGCAGCAGCTTTTGGGGCTATGGTGGGTATTGGGGCTTCGTCATTAATGTCGATAAAGCTGGGGCAAAATGATAAATCGAGCGCTAAGTCGATTTTAGGAAACGCATTGCTACTTAACCTTATAATTGGTTTTTTATTCGGAGCCGGATGTTTAATCTTTCTTGATAAAATATTGTATTTTTTTGGAGCCAGCGATGATACCATTGGCTATGCTCGCGATTATATGCGGATACTTTTATACGGTAATATTTTTACCCATGTTTATCTGGGGCTTAATAATATTTTAAGGACAACAGGCTATCCCCAAAAATCGATGCGGATAATGCTAACTGCAGTGATAAGCAACGGTATATTGAATGCGATATTCATTTTCGGCTTCGGGTGGGGTATTGTCGGCGCCGCATGGGCTACCGTTATTGCCCAGTTTATCGCTATGATACTGGAAATGATTCATTTTTTGAACAAAAACCATGAGATATATTTTACACGCGAAATATTCCGGTTACGGAATAAAATAATCAAAGGGATACTGGCTATCGGGATGTCGCCGTTTTTAATGAATGTGACGGCCAGTTTGGTTGTTATTGTCATTAACAATGCCTTGAAAGGTACGGGTGGCGATTTGTATATCGGGGCGTATGGCAATGTGAACCGTGTCGCCTTGATTTTTGTTATGGTTGTGTTTGGAATAAATCAAGGCATGCAGCCGATTGTGGGATACAATTTCGGGGCGCAGAAGTACGACCGTGTAAATGCCGTTCTTAAGCTGGGGATAATTGCGGCAACTTGCGTTACCTGCTTCGGTTTTATATTGGGTATGTTTTTCCCGCGCTTAGTGGCAATGGCCTTTACAACCGACCCTACTTTGTTGTCGGTTACCGAGGAAGGTTTGCGGATAGTTTTGCTGGCGTTCCCAATTGTGGGTTTCCAGGTGGTTACATCTAACTTCTTTCAGTCGATAGGTATGGCGTATAAAGCTATATTTTTATCGCTTACGCGCCAGCTGATATTTCTTTTACCCTTGCTATTGATATTGACCCCCGTATGGGGAAGCAAAGGCGTGTGGTGGAGCATGCCCATTTCGGATACTATAGCAACCATACTTGCAGCTGTACTTTTGATAAACCAGTATAAAAAATTTCAGCAAAAGGAACAATCAAAACAATTGCCATGAAACAGAATATTGTAATAACCATAGGTCGTCAGTTTGGCAGTGGCGGGCGCGATGTTGCCATTCACCTTGCCGAATTGATGGGAGTAAACTATTACGATAAGAAACTTATTTTTGAAGCTGCCCGGAGAAGCGGATTGAGCGATGAATATATTGAAAATGTTGAGGAAAAAACCCCTGGAAGGCTGTTTTATGCATTTACATTAGGATACGGGTTTAACAGCGGATTTTCAACCGAAAATGTGTTCAATATACAGTCGGATACGATAAAGGAAATTGCCGGCCGAGAATCGTGTATAATTGTAGGGCGCTGTGCCGATTATGTGTTACGCGACTATTCTGCTTGCTTCAATGTTTTTGTACATGCCCCCGAAAATGTGCGGATAAAAACGGTTTCGAAGCGCAAAAATATCAATTGTAAGGAGGCTTCGGATCTTATCCGTAAAATTGATAAATCGCGCGCCGCGTATTATGATTTTTACACCAATAAAAAATGGGGAGCAAGTTCCTCCTATCATCTTTCAGTTGACTCGTCAATGCTGGGTATCGAAAAAACAGCGGAATATATACGCAGCTTCATTAAGCTGTACAGCAATGAGCCTGAAGATTGATAATAAAAATAATTTATTATTATATAAAGTCCAATAAACATTGCTGATATTTATTAAATTATCAATATTTTAAAAATATGCAATCTAAAATCATAAGTGATATAATTGTTTTGGAATGATTACAACTGAAAACATAACTAAATCGTTTGGCGACCTGCAAGTGCTGAAAGGGATAAATGTACACATTGGTGGATGTGAGGTAGTATCTGTTGTAGGGCCAAGCGGCGCCGGCAAAACCACGTTGCTGCAAATTATCGGAACACTCAGTCGTCCCAACAGCGGGATTGTAATAATTAACAACACCCCGGTAAGCGAATTAAAGGGCGATCGTTTAGCGGCTTTCCGTAACCGGCATATCGGTTTTGTTTTCCAGTTTCATCATTTATTGCCAGAATTTACAGCATTGGAAAATGTGTGTATTCCCGCATACATTGCCCGGGAAAGTAAAACAAAAGCCGAAAAACGGGCAAAAGAATTATTGGATTTTTTGAGACTTGCGGATCGTATGGAACATAAACCGTCGCAACTGTCGGGAGGGGAGCAGCAGCGTGTGGCCGTTGCCCGGGCTTTGATTAATAACCCGGCAATAATACTGGCCGATGAGCCTTCGGGAAATCTCGACTCGCATAACCGGGACGAACTGCATAAGTTGTTTTTCCGTTTACGCGATGAAATGAAACAAACCATTGTAATTGTTACCCATGACGAGGGGCTCGCTGAAATGTCGGACCGTAAGTTAGAGATGCACGACGGCTTGATTACAGCAGGAGGTGCCCCCCGGTAAAACGGCTATTTTACAATTATCGATATCCGGTTCCAATCCGTCAGGCGGCCTAACTATAGGCCTGTCGATTGCAAGCTCCCGTATTTCTTCAATTTCCGATTTTGTGTAGTGCAGCCAGATTTGTAATCCGGTAGGGTATTCGGCATCGGCGCTCAGGTCGAACGTATTATTCTGGGAGTAAGCCAACAGTTGTACATCGGTGCGCTTATCGGCCGAAATAACGGCATAGCCTCCGCCTTCGAAATTAGCGATGTAAAAAGGAAGGATATTGTTTTTATATCCAATACGACTTTAGTTTGCACTACCTGTTTGGCGGTAAACGGTCCCTTTAACCGGGGTTTTAATACGCTTCCCAAATCCAGTTTTTCGGCAAAATCTACCGCTTCATTTTCCGTAATAAAATATTGATCAGGCTTAACTTTATCCGTAAGAGTGAGAACCTCATGGGTGCACGAGATACAAATAAATATTGTGGCGATAATAACCGCAAAGCTTTTAGGACAAATTTATTTTTCATAAGCGTAAGTATGAATAAAATAACTAGTTGCAAAGATAATATTTTATAGCAATAAAACAAAAATTATTTAGCTTACATTTGCCTTACATTTTTCATTATGTGAAAAACAGTGTGTAATAAGTTTAAAATATTTTTTGAAATAAGGGTTTTGGCGTTGAACTTAATCTTGATTTTCTTTTAGCGCCTTTCTCTTTTCGATAGTATAATAATGGGTAGATAAAGGAATAACGAAACAATATCCCAATATAACGATGTAAATAACAGCCCCTTTTCTTTCAGTTGTTTTTGGGCTTTGATAAAAATGATAATTTGCATAATTAAACGTGCCGCAAAAACTGACAATACGGTAATCCATGCCCATTGTACATCAAGTGAGCATATGAGGGCTACAATAAATAACGCATAATAAAATGCACGGGATACCAGTTCAAAATATCCTACATTTTTTGTTCCCGGCCTGAATAAACGTTGCGACCGAAGCTCGTCGCGACGTTTCCGCATCCACTCTTTAAACGATAAGCGTAACGATGAACGGTTTACTGACTCGAAACCCAAATCGACCGACGTATTGGCTTTTTTGCAAACGGTATTGGCAAATATACGGTCGGCCTTGTCATGCAGTTTTAATTGGGGGTGGAATCCCCTATTATTGAAAAACAGGTCTTTACGGAAAGCTATGTTGCTTCCCGAACCTGCATACGGCTTACCGGCGCAAGCCTTTGAGAGATAAGATAACGCATCGAAAAAATTATCGGCGCGTACAAGCTTATGACGCTGTATACGGGTATAACTTAGTACAATATCGATTTTTTTACCGAAGTTTTGTCGCAAAGCCATCAGCCAGTTTTCATTTTCCGGATAACAGTTAATATCGGTAAGTACTATCCATTCGTATTGTGCGGCTTTAATACCTATCCCCCAAGCCATGGCATTGTTGTGCGTAAATATTTCATCAAGCTCAATAGTACGTATTATCAGATTATCGTATGTCAATTTTAATAAATTCAGCACATCTGCCGAATCGTCGGTAGAGCGGTGGTTTACCACAATTACCTCGAATGCGGGATGCCCCTGTTTAAGTATTTTCGGCAGCAGTTTTTCCAGTTTTTCGCTCTCGTTATGCGCGCATATTACAACCGATATTCCCTCCTGCGAAAGATCGGATAAATTTGTACTCTTTGCCCTGTAAAAAGCTACACGTATAAATACTGCACAATAGTAAACGGCTTGTATGATAAAAAACAACACAAAACATGAAATGATAATTTGTTGTTCGATAGATAATAAGCTTAGAAAGTCAAGATTCACAAATGATGTATTTTAACAAAAAAACTAAATGAAAAAACGTGTAAAAATAATATTTTTTTGCTTGGGTATAAATATGTCTGACGTAAATACAGAGCTTGCTAATACGCGAATTGGTTAATGTGCCGATAAGGTTATAAACAAATGAGTAAATCAGTAGGTTAGCGTTTTACGCATTACAGTTAACCATTAATCATTAACATATCAGACATTAAAAAATCAGGGCAAACGCATGAAAAAACAATTAAACATTAAATTATTGATGTTAAGTGATATAAATCCAATTATTGATATGGAATGAAAAATACTGGATTATTTCGGGCTTTGCCCTGATTAAAAAATAGACATTTTTGTGTGTAGCAAATAAAAATCTGGAATATTCCACAACAGATATCTGGAGGAATTACCGCGCAAGAGGTGATGAGAAAACAGAATTAAAGAACTGAAACAGGATTTTGGAGCAGGCAGTTTCAATTTGAAAGTTTTTTTTCTCACCGAAGCGGCTCTCATTTTCGCTATGGTTGCCTATAATTTGATGTTTATTTTCAGGCACTTTATCCTTCAGGAGAAAACACAGAAAACGCTATCAACACTACGGTACAGAACATTTGCTATTGGCGCTTATTTTGAAAAATTAGGAAATATCCCTATGTCGAGAATAGCCCTGTCTAAAAAATGACGAAAGTGCTTTGCCGGGCTTTGGGATTATACAATAGATTGGACCGAAAAAGACTAGAGTCATGTCAATTTGATAATGTCTGATATATATCTATTAGCCACAAAAACGACTATGATGGTGCGTTATAAAGTAACATTAACCCAAGAAGAACGGACAGAATTGGAAAACATTC
>JAISFN010000191.1 GCA_031263585.1 Prevotellaceae bacterium
GAATGTTTTCCAATTCTGTCCGTTCTTCTTGGGTTAATGTTACTTTATAACGCACCATCATAGTCGTTTTTGTGGCTAATAGATATATATCAGACATTATCAAATTGACATGACTCTAGAATTTATTTCAGTGAGAAAAATGGAAAAGCAGGATTTAAATTAAAATCATTATGTTATACTATTTTAAAAGGAAATAAGCAATATACACCAAAAGTATTTGCTGAGATGGTGCAAGAAACGTTACTGTGGAAAAAGGAAAATCAGATATCGTAAAAAACAATTTTATGGTGAAAGTTTACAAGGAGGAGTTTTTATCCGGACATGGACAGGTAAAGATGATTAAGGAAATACCATTACTATTGTAGAGTCTGTACTCCTTGAATAATAGCTTTTATTGTTCAAATTTAAATATTCATTGTCCGTTTCTAAATTATTCATTACCTTTGTATGCCTGTTAATTTCAAAAAAAGATGAGTAATATTATAAGGCATGCATCAAGTGCCGTTTTTTTAGTGTTGTTATTCTCGTTAACTTCACATGCACAAATCACTCCCGACTCGATTCATGCAAGTTTCACCATATACGACCGTTTGATTGAATCGAGCGATAATGGAAGCGAAATTGTAATTAACCAGGACTCACGTGTTGAGAGTTTATTAAAACAGCATTTTGATAAGGGGAGTGCCGGTAAAAATTTAAGAGGCTGGCGGATACGCATATTCCGCGATAATTCGCAAAGTGCCCGCGACCGTTCCGAATACCTGATGAGTTCATTCAAAAATAATAATCCGGGTGTTCCTGTTTACCGTTCATATGCAGCCCCAACATGGTATGTATCGGTTGGTGATTTCCGTACCCGCGACGCAGCCGAAAAGATGAAAAAAGATTTGCTGCATACACATCCCGGTGCATCATTAATCGAAACAATTATTAATTTTCCGCCTTTATGAGTGATGTAATAAAACACGAATGTGGTATCGCTTTTATACGTTTACTTAAGCCCCTCAGTTATTATCAAAAAAAATACGGTTCATGGATGTATGGTATCCAGCGTTTGTACCTGCTCATGGAAAAGCAACATAATCGGGGACAAGACGGAGCTGGTGTTGCCAGTGTGAAACTGAATTCGGCATCGGGCAAACCTTATATCGACAGGACACGCTCAAACTCAAAATCTCCTATTCGTGATGTTTTCGATACCATATACAGTAAGATAGAATCATTCGGAAGTTCGGCACAAAATGTCGGATGGGCTAAGGACAACATTCCTTTTGCCGGCGAATTATTTTTAGGCCATTTACGCTACGGAACGTATGGCGGAAACTCAATCGAATATGTTCATCCTGTGATGCGTTCGAGTAATTGGAAAGCCCGTAACCTTGTGATTGCCGGCAACTTCAACCTAACCAATGTTGATGAAATATATGCCCAGTTACTTGAGATAGGGCAACATCCCCGCGATTTATCGGATGCCGTAACTATTTTGGAAAAAATAGGTTATTTTTTGGATGACAAATATCAGCGTTTGTTGCAAAAGTATAAAGAGCAGGATGAAGGTTTGAAAGATATCGGACATATTCTCGATAAAAATTTGGATATTGCAAAAATATTACGCGAAGCTACAAAACGCTTTGACGGGGGATATACCATCGGCGGGTTAATCGGTAACGGCGATGCTTTTATCATACGGGACCCTAACGGAATACGCCCCGCCTTTTATTATACTGATGATGAGGTAATTGTGGTGGCATCCGAACGTCCGGTTATTCAAACCGCTTTCAGGTTGGAAGCCGAAGATATCAAAGAAATAGATCCCGGCTATGCATTGATTGTAAAACAGGACGGAAGTTACTCTCTTGAAGAAATCCGGAAACCGCAGCAACGTAGCTCATGCTCATTCGAACGGATTTATTTTTCGCGTGGGACTGACAAATACATTTATCAAGAGCGTAAGCAATTGGGAGAGCAGCTTATCCCGTCGATCCTCGATGCGATTAATTATGAGTTGGACGATACCGTGTTTTCTTATATTCCCAATACCGCCGAAACGTCTTTTTACGGAATGATTAAAGGTATTGAGAACTATATGTTGCAAGATAAGCACCATTTGATAATGGATGCTAAAAAACTGCTTTCATCCAACGAGATTTGGGAGATTATAACAAAACGTCCGCGTGTAGAAAAAATAGCCGTAAAAGACGTGAAAATGCGTACATTTATTACTGAAGACAAATCGCGCAGCGATATGGTGGAACACGTGTATGACGTAACTTACGGTACTGTACGTGAAGGAAAAGACAACCTGGTAATTATCGACGATTCCATTGTACGCGGCACTACGCTTAAACAAAGTATATTGAAGATATTGGACCGTTTAGGTCCTAAACGCATTGTTATTGTAAGCTCGGCTCCGCAAATACGCTATCCCGACTGTTACGGGATTGATATGACGCGGATGAACGAATTTTGCGCTTTTTTGGCGGCTATCGAATTGCTGAAACAAACAGGGCAAGCATCAGTAATTAATGATGTTTATCAGAAATGTAAGGAGCAGCAATCGTTACCCAAGGAGGAAATGGTTAATTATGTAAAGAATATTTATGCGCCGTTTACCGTTGAGCAAATATCAAATAAGATTGCCCAAATGCTGACGCCCAAAGGTACTAATGCCGAAGTAAAAATAGTATTCCAAACCATCGAGGGCTTGCATAATGCTTGCCCTACCGATAACGGCGATTGGTATTTTACAGGCAACTACCCTACACCGGGGGGAAGCAAGGTTGTTAACAATGCCTTTATAAATTATTATGAGGGCAATGATATCCGCCCATATTAGTTATTGAATACTAAATCATTGTAAACAACAAAAAAGTTTTTTTAGAATTACCTTTTTGCAAATTAATTTATAGCTTTATAATCGCCAAAATGAAATGTCCATTTTTGAAAAATGAAATGTCTATTTTTTTAGAACTTTATTAAATATTTTTGGGCGATCCGGTTTTGATTAGCGCCCATTAATTAATAGGTAGCCTCAAGTTTAAATGAAAAGTCCCGAACCAAATTCGGGGCTTTTAAAATACGTTTCAAAGGCTTTTAATAAGCTTTTAAACACTCAGGGCAACCGCACTAAAAAATATCACCAATATAATACCATGATAATAGGTGAGTTATAAAAATGATATTTCTACTATTATCTATCCAAACAAAATGAATTAAATTACAATATTTTTACAATCAGATATTTATAAAATAGATGAAATTTTGGTGCGATTGCCCTGCTGACGGAATCAATTCAACGGTTTTTTGATATTTTTTTACGGTCGACCCACATTTTACCTTCACCGATTAGTAAGGCTCCAACAGCAAACCCTGTAGTTTCTTTAAGGTTCATTTTTAATGTTATTTCATATTTTGTCCAGTCTATTGTTCCCTTAATACTCCTTTTGCTCATAGTGCTAGCAGCAATTGATGGTTCAATACGCAAAACCACCGCTTACGCCTACTGTTTTTATCTATCCTGAAAGCGTAATTAATTTGCCGTCAAAGTTTTATTGAATTATAAATCCCCAAATACCGTAACTAGATTTTCCTCCCGGACTAGGTCTTCCGTCCAGATTCTCAATAACTACGGAATACTTCCCACTTTTAGTATCCGCTGAATCTAATGAGAATTCACAACCAGCAGTTCCGTTTGCTTGCTAACCTTTAGGTTGTCCATGTTCAACATCTTCAAAATTTAAATTGTATTTATTCGGTATTTTTGTATTGCAGGAAACCGCAATCAAAAAAAGACAGAGGATCAAAAAAAGAAGTAATATTTTTCATATTAAAGCCGTTTAAAATTATTTAAATTTAAAGGGAGGCTTTTATCTATCACTCAATTTCGAGGTTAAATAATGTTTTTGATGTATACAAATAAAAAACGCTTTTTTACAAATAAAATCAAAATAATATTTTGCCCCCAATACGTGGGCGCGTTCGGCCCGCAATCCATAGCGTCGAGTTGGGTGTAAAGAGGAAAGGCGTTAATCATTCCAATTCCAACACTTTTTTGAATACGGGATCGTGATTATAAAGATATTCTTCATTATAAAAATCTCCTTCATATTCTGTTTCAATGTAATAATAATCTATATCAGGATATACGGGAATTTTAACTTTATCATGATAATAATCTTCAATATTGTCAGTTTTTATATTTCCGTCCAACGAACAGGAAGTGATAAATATATGCATCGTATTAGGCAAAATAAAATAAAACGGCCTGATGCCTTCGCCTCCTAAATAGCCTGTAGGAGTTCCCACTGTAATCAAGTTGTCAAAATTTTCGCAAAATGCTATAAAAGCAAGGGTCGAGGAATAACAATCCCTATCCGTTAACACATAAATATTGCCCTCATATGAAAGCGATTTTTCGGCGGGCGCTATATTTCTTGTATCTTCAATACAGAACAATGTATCATTGCCTATTATTAACGGTATTTCTTTGGTATATACTATCCGGTCGCGTTCAAGACATTCCCGAACCAGGTTATTATCTTTAAAGCATAGTTTTTGCGTTGCCTCAACAGGTTTGTCTATTATAACGGCCAGTATTTGTTCCCATACAGCATCATTACCGCCTTCATTAGCCCGTACATCAATAACTACTTTTTTTATGAGTTTTCCTTTATATTTTAAAATTTCACTTTTGTAGAATTCAATTTGACTTGCGTCCATTTCAGGAACACGTATGTATAATATATCATCTTTTTGCAGATAATGAACTTTAGGTGAAAACTTCGTACTTGGCGCCGATTTTATGTAATAAGGGAAAGCTTCGATTTCCCTT
The DNA here is from genome assembly GCA_031263585.1 of Prevotellaceae bacterium. Lineage (GTDB taxonomy): Bacteria > Bacteroidota > Bacteroidia > Bacteroidales > UBA932 > JAISFN01. Next base: position 4,832 of record JAISFN010000191.1, read on the forward strand.
ATTACTCCATTATGTTCGTATGTCAGTAAAAAATCATCTCCCAAACCTGCAACATAGGGAGGAAAAATAGCTGTTGTAAACAACTTTTTATATATAAAATCCCACCTTGATTCAGTATATAAAGGCATACTCCATTGCCGATTATATTCTTCAATGGGTATTCCGTTAACTTTTAATAATTTTGACCGGGCAGGAATTTTTATATTTTTTTCATCCGAATGATAAAGCTGTGGTAAATAATAATCCCCGTTAAAATAGACTAAGGGCAATACCCTGTAGTGCCCATACTTATAATATTGAAAATAATAATAATAATAATCCAATACTTGCCCGATAAAGCTGCTATCCCTATCATGATACGGGTAGATGTCGGTAAAGTCATTATGCGGCTCCATAGCCAAGTATAATGCACGATGCAGCATATCTGTAAAAAGTATGTTGGAATTTATAGTATCAATACTTTCCCGAAGTTTATAAATATTCGATAAAATATCAATACCTGTAATTTGTTTACGTATTGCCATGTGAGGGCTTACTTTTTGTACTTTTTCAAATAAAAAATCAAAATCGTCATACATCTGCTGCTTGCTCAATTCGGGCGGCTGGGCATTTATTACATTAATGATTAATAAAGAACAAAAAAAGTGTAAATATTTTAGCATAGTTTTGTTGAATTAAGATAGTTATTGATTAATATCTTCCTGATTTTGTTGAATTTTATATTGGTAGTGAAGTTCCAGAAACTGTTTCATATTATCTTTAATGTATCCGCAATTGTCGAAATTTTCATTATTATATTCGTTTTCTATCCGCAGATAAGGACATCCGCCGCCACATGTCGGAAAATGAAAACATGAGCGGCATTTCGGATCATCCAACGGATCGGCACCTGTTAAATAACGTAAATTCAACCTGTGGTTTATTTTTATGCTTTTATCTAATTTTGCAATAACTTTATCTGATCTTCCCACATCGTTCCAGCATTTGTAAATTTCACCCTGCGGGCCTATTGTGAGGCAGTACGGATTTCTTATCGCACATTCATACCTGTCATTTGATGGATAGAAATAGAAATAATTCAGTCCATATTTTTTGTATATTTCCATTATAAAATCCGCCCTTCGTTTACGGTCAAATAAACAGTCGGATACTTTACAACTTTTAATATCTTCTACAAAAGCAGGAATAACCTGCATATTATTTAATTCACCTACAGAAGGGACTTTATCATAATTATCTTTAAAAAATTTATGTATCTCTTCTATTGAATTCCTATTATGCAATACCGCATTAAAATTAATTCGTTTTGAAA
>JAISFN010000192.1 GCA_031263585.1 Prevotellaceae bacterium
GGTATTGTAACCTTCGGGAAATTCTGGAGCCGGAACCAACAGATCACTGCAGGGGATAGGGTATTTGGCATAGTTGCTGAAAATCGGGGAGACATTATTGGAAAACTTCGACTGGCAAGTGAAGGGGCGGGAAAAGTAAAAACGGGCCAGCGGGTACATATTAAGGTTGACGGCTACCCCTGTATGGAGTATGGAATGCTGGAGGCCAAAGTACAGTCGATATCGTTGGTTCCTGATGAAAAGCTATATAGCGTACAATTGTCCTTATCTAAAAAATGGACATCCTTAACTTTTTGGACATCCTCTGAGATATATTACAAAACCCTATAAACCACACCCTTTCTATCGCTATTATACAAATCAGGGATAACAAAATGCCTTGCGGTTATTAACAAATAGCCATGTTCCAGAGCATAGTCTTCATGCCGCATTGTCGATAATTACGGGCAAATGTGAATAAATCATTTTTGTACTATAAATGAGGGTTGTCAAGTTTTTTATTACCTTTGTTAATTAATGTCATTTTTTAAAACCAATAGTTATACAACAAAATAACAACGTAAATTGTTTGTTATTGAAAAAGGTGTGCGCACTAAAGAATAATCTGCTTATGCATATTTTGCATGGTGTTTATTGCATTTGATTACAACTAAACAAATGTGTAAAATGGTAATTATCACACTCAATAAAATATTTCACAAGCAATGAGAGTACAAAAAATTGTTTTTACAATAGTAGGTTTATTCTTAGCCTGTTATGTTTATCCACAATCTGCCTCTTTTTCTTCAAAAAATGAATATATGCACAAGGCAGTCGATTTGTATGAGAAAGAGATGTACCGATCGGCACAGGAGCAGTTAACAGAAGCCCGTGAACAGGCAAACCCCGGTGATAATATCTTATTGGCTGATATTGTTTTTTACGATGCCATGTGTGCCTTAGAGACAAAACAATCCAATGCGTCGGCATTAACCGAGGCTGTTTTAGGAGCAACACCCCGTAACCCGCATTACAACAGGGCGGCTTACGGGTATGCCAAGTATTTGTTTGAAGATGAAAAATACGGCGAAGCCAAAAAATGGTTTACGGAGGTAAACAGTAACGATATCCCTAAGAAAAATCAGGCCGAATATTATTTCAAAATGGGATACTGCTATTACCGATCGGGAATAAGCGGCGACAGAAATACCGCAACCAACTATTTCCGCCGGGTTAAGGAAGAGCGAAACATTTACGGAGATGCGGCAACGTACTATTATTCACATATTGAATACGAAAACGGGAATCACGCCACGGCCTCGAAAGGGTTTGAACGTTTGCGGAATAATCCGAACTATGCTTCGGTAATACCTTATTATTCCATGCAAATAGCCTTTGCCCAAAAGGATTACGATAAGGTTATTGAAGAAGGAACTGATTTTATAATATTTGCGTCGGAAAAAAGAAAAAACGAAATTGCACGCTTAGTGTCCGAGGCTTATTTATATAAAGGCGATGTAGCCAAATCGCTTTCTTTCTTCCACGAGTATGAAAAAGGCATTGATAGACTTACCCGCGAAGATAATTACTTGAAAGCTTATATACAGTATAAAAACCAGTTGTATACTGAAGCGATAAACACCTTTAAAGGAATCGAACCACGAAGCGATTCTGTTTCGCAACTCCGAAATTACTACATGGGTGACAGTTACCTGAATACCAATAATAAGCCCGAAGCGCTGAAAGCCTTTATGCAAGCATCGAAACTTAACTTCGACAAGGATATTACAGAAAACGCCGCCTTTAATTATGCTAAACTGTCTATTGAAGTAAACAATGACGAAAAACCTGTAAATGAATTTTTAAAGGCTTATCCGAATAACAGTAAATCGGACGAACTGAAAACGTTCATGGCCGAGGTTGAAGTAAAACGCGGGAATTACTCAAACGCTCTCGACATACTACAGTCCATTCAAAACCCGTCACCTTCCGACCGCGATGCCGTTCATCGCATATCGTACGCTTACGGGCTCGATTTGATGGAAAAGAAAAACTATGGCGAGGCTTCGCAAATGTTCGACTATTCGTTACGTAGCACACAATTTAATAACTTAATCTCCGCACTGGCAATATACTGGAAAGCCGAGTCGGAATATAAGCGGAATAATTACAGTGCAGCAGCTTCGCAATATGAGGATTTTATCAATACAAGTGGGAGGTTTAAAAATACGCAGGAGTACCGGATTGCCCATTATAACATCGGGTATTGTTATTTTAAGCAACAACAATACGACAATGCGCTGCGCTGGTTCAACAAATACATCACATTCGAAACATCGAACCGCAAAACCGTATACTTGGGCGATACATACAACCGCATAGGCGACTGTTATTTCAAAAAACGCGATTTTCAACAGGCTTCTGATAATTATATAAAATCGCAGGACCTTAATTCGTCAAACCCCGATTATTCGGCATACCAAAAGGCTTTGTCATTAGGGTTCACATCCACCGCCGCCGCCAAAATCAAAGCATTGGACAGTATGCTGAATTCTTATCCGAAATCGCCGTATGTTCCGGCCGCTTTATACGAAAAAGGCAGGGCCTACACCCAGTTATCAAAGTATAACGATGCCAGCAACGCTTTTCAGCGCATAATTAATACATATAAAACATCGTCCTATTACCCGAAAACGTTGGTTGAGATGGGACTTATACAGGTGAACGAAGGCAATGCCGACAAAGCGTTATCGTACTATCAGCAGGTGGTTGAAAAGTCGCCCGATGCCCCCGAAGCTAAAGATGCTTTGGAAGGCATAAAGAATATTTATATCGACCAAAACCGTATGGATGAGTATTTTGCTTACGCCAACCGCATAGGGCAAACTGTTAAAAGTACCGCTGAAAAAGACGAACTGGTATTTACCGCCGCCGAAAAACAATACCAATCGGGCGAATGTGATAAAGCGTTGTCGGCTTTGAAACGTTACCTGACAGAGTTTCCGGATGCTGTCAGTAAAACAGCCGCCAACTTTTATATTGCAGATTGTGCTTTACGCAGCGGCGACAATAAATCGGCTGCCAACAGCTATTCGTACGTTATTAATCAACCCCAGAGTGACTTTACCGAAATGGCGTGGTTTGGATATGCCAAGGTCAATTTAATGCTCGAAAATTACACCAAAGCCATTGAAAGCTTCGAAAAGCTGAAAACCATTTCACAAACGCCATCCATATTGCTCGATGCTGAAGTAGGTTGTATGCGAGCGTATCTGGCTGTTGAACAATACGAAAAGGCTTTTACTTCGGCATCAAAAGTTGCCGCATCGAAAAACATTCCTGCCGAATTAACCGAAGAAGCCGAGTATATCCGTGCACGCTCGTTGCAACAAACCGATAAAAGCGCCGAGGCGCTCGAAATTTACCGTACATTGGCGAAAGATTACAAAAAAGCCGCGGATGCCGAAGCAAAATACCGTATTATCGAGATACTTTATGATAGCAAGAAATATAAAGATTCGGAAAATGAAGTTTACAATTTTTCCGAAAACAAATCGGCTAATCAATACTGGCTGGCTAAGGCCTTTATAACGTTAGGCGACATATATGTGCAACAAAAAGATTATTTCCAGGCAAAAGCTACGTATAAGAGTATTATCGACGGCTATCCCCGTAAGGATGACGGGATAAAAGACGAGGCGACAAAACGTTACTCGGAAATCGAAAATAAAAATTAAGCAAACGGATTTAAGCAGAAAACAATGAATACAAAAAATATAGTAAAATACCTTATTTCAGCATTATTTATATACTCCGTTGCACCTGCTTTCGCACAGCAACCCGATGAACTGAACAAAGAGGTACAAGTTACCCGCGCTTACGACCCTATTATATCCGATGCCAACAAAATCGACATCCAGATTAAAATGGACGACTCGCTAACGTCCATTAAAAAGGTATACGATTATTCGGTTCTGTCGCGCAGTATCTCTACAACGTACAATATCCGCCCCATTCCGGCGGCGACTATCATCGAGCAGGCTTATACTGACCCGCATTTTTTTTATGCTCGGTTGGGTGCAGGCTATCCGTTAAGTCCCTTGGCCGATATTTACATTAATAATTACAATCCAGCTAGCTTATCGATAGGAGCATTCTATAATTTCCGCTCCATTTTCGGGAATATTGATAATGATAACCCGAAGGGCAAAGACATTCCTATTGATGAACTATCGCACAATGCAGGTATATTTCTTAAAAAACATTTCGATAGTTTCATGTTGAATTTCGATGCGGGTTTTAACCAGCACAAAGTTCTGTTTTACGGGTACGATACTGGCATAAATAACCTGATGAACTACTCTCCCAATAAGGACAGTATTTCGCAAGTATACAACACATTCAAGGGGAAATTAAGCGTTAACTCCAGCAACGCCGACCCTGAAACTTTACGGTATCACGTGGGTGTTAAATTCGATATTTTCGGCGACAGGGGAAAAAACAAATTCGACATGGGCCGTTTGCTTTCGATGCAGGAAAATGCATTTGGCGGCGAAATCAATCTGGCCAAGTTATTTGGCAATAATCACTTGTTTGGAGTAAGTGCCGATTTTACGTATTATAACCGCACGTTAAAAAACTATAACCCCTTGTTGTTATTGGGTAGCGATACTACCGACAACCGTTACCAGCTGGTCATAATCCCGACATACAAATTCGTTAGCGATAAATTTGAGTTGATGGTAGGCACCAAATTTGACTTAGGCAAAGAGAACGGAAAAACAAAAACTTATATACGCCCACATGCAAGCATTGCTTATGCCTTAGCCGACGAATTTGTGCCTTATGCTACAATCGATGGTGGGCGCGATATAAATACCTACGAAAAAATTGCCCGCGAAAATCCGTATATTCTTCCGGGTATGAACTTCTCTATGAACAATACCATACACGATTACCAGATTAAAGGGGGATTCAAGGGGAATGTCGAAAAAATACTTTCGTACAATTTGTATGCTATCTACTCGCTCAACAAAAACATGTACTTTTACCGGAATGGTTACCAGCCGTTATTAGCAGATAACCCATTAAGTCTGTACAATAATTTCGACGTAATTTATGACGAGGTGCAGGAGTTGAACATCGGCGCCGAAATCGAAGTAAATTTCAGTATAGTAAAAGCCCTGTTAAAAGCCGATTATTACAGTTTCAATTTAAGCGATATTAAGGCTCCGTTCCACTGTCCCGAACTTACCGTTAATTTTGATGCCGATATTATCATTGCCAAATATTTTATCCTTTCGGCCAGATTATATGCGCAAACTAAAAGCGCCTACAATTATTACGAACCTCAGGATAAAATATTGTACAATGATGCCTTTGTTGATGTCGGGCTAGGCGCAGAGTACCTGTTTAATCGTAATTTCTCGATATTTACTAATGTAAACAATATAGTAAATAAAAAGTACATGGTGTGGAATTTGTACAAAGTACCAGGCATACATTTTGAGGGCGGAATTACATTTAAATTTTAGCAGGTGTGTTAATGGTGAAGCGTTAATTGTAAAACGGTAAACGTAAGTCTAAAATCTACAACCGAGTTTACGAGCTCGGTAAAGCCAATCAAAAATATCGCATATCGTGTGTCGTGCAAGGTGGATGATAAGGTTGCGCCCGATTTTGCAGGTAGCGCCAATATATGGGTTGTACGCAAGCGGGGACAGTGCAAGCAGATAATGATGTGAAGAATTAAAACAATAAATGATTAAACCGCTCTGAAATGAGTATCATATGTAAATTATTTGGCCATAAATGGAATGGCTGTAAATGCAAAAGATGTGGTACAATACGAGAGCATGTTTGGAACGGCTGTAAATGCAGTCTTTGTGGTAAAGTACGCGATGAACAGCACGATTGGAATGACTGTGTGTGTAATGGATGCGGAAAAAAGCGTGACGAATACCACGCTTTGGATAAAAACTGTTGGTGTAATCGTTGCTATAAATATTTTCATGTTTGGGAAAAAATTCATGATGCAGACAGTTGGCATGAAGACTTACCAATTCACTGTAGAAAATGCAAAACCTGTGGAAAAATTGAAAATTACCAATCCTGCCCAAGTTGCGGTCGAAATATTTCTCTGGTTAAAACTGTAGGCATCAAGAAAACATATAAATGTTCTTTCTGCGGACATCGGACTGAAGGTTCTGACCATAATTTGCTGGACTACGGTCACTAAAAAATTATCAGGTTCTTAAATCGTTTTTTCACAGATTTTTGGACAGGAAATATTGAAATGATTAAACCGCTCTGCAAAGGGTGCAGAAAATAAAGAATATGAACTTAAGGTGTTTATTTGGTCACAAATGGAAAATTGCAAGTGTGAGCGTTGTGGTAAAACACGAGATAAACAGCATGATTGGGATTTATGCAAAGGGATATGCAAACAATGTGGAAAAAAACAACGAGAACAACACAATTGGAATTATTGCACTTGCAGAGAATGTGGTGCAAAACGAGTAATGGTTAATAATGTATTTCTTTCTCAGTACTGCAATATGAAATCTACATCCGATGAGTGTGTAAAAAAATGCTCTGTTTGTGGATACAAAAAAGAAACGCATGATTATCAAGAAATAAATATGTGTTGCAAAAAATGTTCTCAATGTGGGAATATTCAACACACATATTTATATATGAACATCATATTGGCAATCGTATAAGTAATCATCCTGCTTGTATATGTAAATATTGTGGAGCAAAAAATCCTAAATTAGTAGAAATGCCTCAATTAAGTGAAAATCTCCATATGTTTAATGCCGACCATTCAACACCAAAGTTGTGTATTCAAAAATGTGTAATTTGTAACACGATGAAAGGAGCAAGCGATTTTACACATATTTGGGTTGATGGCATTTGTAGTCATTGCGGAAAAGTATGCAAACATAATTGGAGAAGCACATTAGGTGGTGATGGTCTTCTCGGTGTTACTTATTGTACGATTTGTGATATATATAAAAATGAAATTGGACAAAAAAATGCCAGTACATAATAAGTAGTTTATCACAATATGGGATATCGGTTCGTAGAAAGCAACTTGCCGAAACCAATCTAAATAAATGGAATAATTTTTTATTATCTGAGTCCAGATAATTACTGTATAAACTCAAAAATAACCGGAATAAGATACCGGAATCTAAAATAATTTTATACCTTTGCAACCGAAATTTTGAAAACAAATAAAATTACTATAGAAAATGAAAAAGGGCATTCATCCAGACAATTATCGAGTAGTGGCTTTTAAAGACATGTCGAACGAACATGTGTTCCTTACTCGTTCATCGGTTCAAACCAGGGAAACTATCGAAATTGACGGCGTTGAATATCCGCTTTATAAAGTGGAAATTTCAAATACATCACATCCGTTTTACACAGGTAAAATGAAATTGGTGGATACAGCTGGGCGTGTTGATAAGTTTATGAATCGTTACAAAAAACATTTAGACAATAAAAAATAAGCACAGATTTATTTTTTAAGAATAAAACAAAATGAAGGTTGTTTCTATTACAGAGGCAACCTTTGTTATTTTGGCATGAAGCTTGTTTAATTAACAACATTCTAAAAGAAATATATTTACGTTAAATATATATCATTAATTATTAATATAATATGAATATCTGCCGAATATAAGCATAAAACCGAATATGGATGAATCGAACAAATTGTCAAAACTTTTGACAGCTTGACACAAAAAAATAATACAAGAGCAAATATTATGAGTAAAGAACAATATAAGGACCTGAAAGATATATTAATAACCAGTTCATTAGGAGACAATATAAGTTTTATACCCATTAACGACAACGAAGCCGAGCAAATTGCTGAAAATGAATTGCCCGAAACCTTGCCGATTTTGGCATTGCGCAATGCGGTACTTTTTCCGTCGGTGATTATACCCATTACCGTAGGTCGCGATAAATCTATCCGCTTAGTTAAGGATGCTTACAGCGGTTCGCGCCTGATAGGGGCAGTATCGCAAATCGACCCGCAGGTGGAAGACCCGGGTTCCGACGACCTTAACAGAATAGGGACACTGGCGCGTATCATCAAAATATTTGAAATGCCCGACGGCGCAATTACTGTGCTGTTGCAAGGCGTACAGCGGCTATATGTTAAATCGTTTATAGGCGAAAACCCATATTTTATGGCTAAGGTACAAATGCTTACCGATCATAAACCGGATTTGCCCGACTCGGATTACGAGGGAATTATATCCTCAATCAGGGATTTAACCATGCGGGTTATCAAGCAATCGCCTAATTTACCGCAGGAGGCTACCTTTGCCATAAAAAATATCGAAAATGATGTTTTTCTCATCAATTTCGTGTCGTCCAGTACTGAATTTAGTGGCGTAGGCGACAAGCAATTACTGCTTGAAATCGACGGGTTGAAAGAGCGCGGGTTAAAATTAATAGAAATGCTGAACCACGAACTTCAACTGTTCGAAATAAAGGACGATATCCAACGTAAGGTACGCTCGGAGATCGACCAGCAGCAACGCGAGTATTTCCTGCACCAGCAAATGAAAACCATCCAGGATGAACTTGGCGAAAGCCCTGCGCAACAGGATATCGACGAACTGCGGGAGCGTGCCGCCGATAAAAACTGGCCGGACGAAATTGCCAATGCGTTTGAAAAAGAAATTTCGAAGCTTGAAAAAATGAATCCGATGATAGGCGAATTTTCGGTTCAGTTGAATTACCTGCAACTGATGATTGACCTGCCATGGAATGAATACACCGCCGATAACATGGACTTGAACCATGCCCAGAAAATATTAGACGAAGACCATTTCGGCCTGGAGCAAGTTAAGGAACGTATTATCGAATATCTGGCTGTGTTGAAGTTAAAAGGCGATTTCAAATCTCCAGTTATCTGCCTTTACGGTCCTCCCGGCGTGGGTAAAACATCATTGGGCAAGTCGGTGGCACGGGCTTTGGAACGCGAATTCGGACGCATATCGCTGGGCGGTTTGCACGACGAAGCCGAAATCCGCGGACACCGCCGTACCTACATCGGGGCCATGCCTGGTCGTATTATACAAACTATAAACCGTACAAAATCAGCCAATCCGGTAATTATTCTGGATGAAATCGATAAAGTCGGTACCGATTTCAGGGGCGACCCTTCGTCGGCTTTGCTTGAAGTGTTGGATCCCGAACAAAACTCGACTTTCCATGACAATTATCTCGATTTGGATTTCGACTTGTCGAAAGTATTGTTCATTACAACCGCCAACAATATCGGAACCATACACCCTGCTTTACGCGACCGTATGGAAATGATAAATATAAGCGGCTACCTTACCGAAGAAAAAATAGAAATAGCCAAACGTCACTTAATTCCGAAACAGTTGGAACTGCATGGTCTTAAACCCAACAAATTGGCGTTTGACAATGATGCTATCGAAGCGATTATCGAAGAATATACGCGAGAGTCGGGCGTACGGTCACTCGACAGGCAAATTGCCAAAGTCGTGCGCAATAAGGCCAAAGATATTGCTTTCGGCAAAAAGGTAAAAAAAGAAGTTACGGCTAAAAATGTGCGGGATATCATAGGTGTTCAACGTTTCCAAAAAGATATTTATCAGGGCAACGATTTTGCTGGAGTGGTAACAGGTTTGGCATGGACCGAGCAGGGCGGCGAAATATTATTTGTTGAAACCAGTTTAAGCAGGGGCAAAGGCGGGCTGACCATAACCGGCAACCTGGGCGAGGTGATGAAGGAATCGGCTGTAATTGCCCTTGAGTATGTCAAAGCCCACGCCAGCTACTTAGAGATCCCCAGCGATATTTTCGACAAATGGAATGTGCATATCCATGTGCCCGAGGGTGCTATACCCAAAGACGGCCCATCGGCGGGTATAACCATGATAACATCGCTGGCATCGGCGTTTACCCAGCGTAAGGTGCGCAAAAACATCGCCATGACGGGCGAAATTACCTTACGCGGTAAAGTATTGCCCGTTGGAGGTATCAAAGAAAAAATACTGGCGGCCAAACGTGCTGGAATAAAAGAGATTATCCTGTCGAGAGATAATGAAAAGGATATCCGCGAAATAAAAGAAATCTACATCAAAGGCCTGAAATTTCACTATGCCGATACAATAAGCGATGTACTGGACTTTGCCCTGCTGAAAGAAAAGGTAAAAAATGCATTGACGATAGATTAGTTGCTTGTGCAATAGAATCAAGTAGCAAGACTTTGTATAATACATGTGAGGCTGTCCCAAAAGTCTTCCGAGTTGTCATTGGCTTCGCCGAACTCGCAAAGCTCGGTTCTGAACGAAGTTAAGAATAGACTTCTTCGGGGAATAGTATAGTCTGTAATGTTTATCTTTGCAGTATGTTTTACAAAGATATAGAAAAATTAAGTTTGCTTCAATTCAAACGCTTGCGCCGGAGTTAAACAGGAAGTATTTGAACAGATGCTGGAAGTGTTGAATGAAACAAAAACCCATTCAAGAAAAATCCAAGCCGTGGAACCCTGGCCAAGCTAAGCCATGCAGATACAGCATCCCAATTCGCCCGATGGTATATCTTGCGAATGTTCAAAATTTTTGACTCGCAGCAACAGTAGAAAAGCCAGACTGATGAATACATGTTCAGCTGTATAATAGCCGCTTACATCCGAAAACCGATCTATGTATTTCAATAATCCACAGGCTAACAAGGAGGGCAAGGTTAGCAGGATACCACCGTGACGCAGATCCGGATGATTCCCGAAAGCAGGCCTGCCTGCCTCACCCGTACGGGCAGCCTTTTATTACGGCAGGATTTGCCCATTGAACAATGGTCGTCATCCATATTGCGTTCACTTTTGGTATTGGACGAATCAACAGGCGAAGGTAGTTGGGGTAACACCAATCGCTTTTGAACTAAGGATTTCCGATAGGTATTCAGGCGAATACCCAATTCTTCACATATCGATTGGGAGGATTCGTACGACAGGTGTAATTCCGTTATTCTGGTAACAATTTCAGGAGTAAATATGCGGGGTTGAGTGAAAGGCCTATGGCTTTGAAAAAAAATGACCCTCTCCGTTTTCCTCGAAGAGCTTATTCCAACGACTGATACTGCACTCGGGTATCCTGAAGGCGCGGGAAATCTCCGAACGCGTGGCCATACCATTTGCTAACAGCTGGCAGACGACATGTTTAAAACTCTGGCGGTCGTCTTCCCTGTGACAGTAAAAAGGAAAACCGCCTTGAAAATAATAAACGATACCATCTCTCTTTTGAACACCAACATGAAAGCTGACGATTATCATGTCTTCTGCAAATAAGGGTAATATAGCTTGAGGCATAGGGCTGGGGTTTATAGAGGTGATTATTGTCGGTAAATATAGGTGTTTTTATCCTTC
>JAISFN010000063.1 GCA_031263585.1 Prevotellaceae bacterium
CTATAATCGCCAAAATGAAATGTCCATTTTTTTTAGAACTTTATTAAATATTTCTGGGCTATACGGTTTTGATTGGCGCCCATTAATAGGCAGCCTCAAGTTTAAACGAAAAGTCCCGAATTTTGAAGTGAACCCAAAGTTTGGACAGGTTAATACTAAATTAAGACATCGTGAGTTCGGTATTTTACCGTGCTCATATTGTTTAAGGCAGATTTTATCCGCCTGTTGTTATAATAATCTATATACTCTACAAGTTCCTGTCGAAAATGTTCCATAGACTTGAATTTCTGCAAATATAACAATGCTGATTTTAATAATCCGAAAAAGTTCTCCATAACAGCGTTGTCAAGACAGTTTCCCTTACGCGACATGCTTTGTATGATCCCTTTTTCCGACAGTTTTAACTGAAAATGCGGCATTTTGTATTGCTATCCCTGGTCTTGAATGCAAAATCAGACTCGAGTTGTCGGGGATACGCTCAAAGGCTTTTTCAAGCATGTTCATGACTTGATAAAAAGTTGGACGCTTGGATATATCATAACTGATGATTTCTCTGTTGTACAGGTCTATAACAGGAGATAAATACAGCCTTATCCCGAAGAGAGAGAACTCCGTAACATCCGTCGCCCACTTCTGGTTGGGACGCTCCGCGGTAAACTCACGGTCAATTATATTAGGCGCGACCTTACCTGCATTACCTTTGTACGAACAGTACTTGCAAAGCCTGACATTGCATTTGATCCCGCAAATACCCATAAATTTAAGTGCTGTTTTATGGTTTATAGCGGGGCCATGGTTTATCATCTCGGTAGTAATGCGCCGATCGATAGCCGTAACGCTCTTTATGCTCGTGATAGAGGCTTCTTATCTTTTCTTTTTCACGGGCATATTTATTCGCCTGCATAAAGGTATGCAGGTGATAATAAAATGTACTGCGCGCCATCCACGAGGCTTCCAGAAATACAGCAAACCGGTGTAACGGCCTTAATTCGTGGATGGTTCTTGCTCGTTCCAGCTCTCGCGGGCAACGCGTTCCTCGACTAAGGCCATCAATTTTTTTAAGTATGCATTTTCTGCACGAAGACGTTACAGCTCCTTGTGATGCTCGTTTTCTCATCCTTTAACGTCTGACAACCCCAATGTTTTAACTTTCCTTTTCATCCTAACTCGATTATCCCGGTAAAGTCCGGCTGAACCTCCCGCTTAATACTTACGCTTCCTCTGTAAAACCCTGCTGTCATTGGAAATGCCGAACTTTACCGATGTCTCGAACAAAGATACGTGATTTCCTTCCATGTAACGAATCTCTGACAATTTAAATCCTCCACTGCAACTGCCGTTCTTCATTCGCAACCTTTCTTCCCCGTGATGCCCGTACAGAGCAACCCTGCGACGAACGTGATTGTGGTCTGTGCCTAATTGACGAGCTGCCGAACACAAAGATTCCTGACCTGACAGAACAGACTGTACTACATAAAACTACCCCCAAAGTTTTTTATCCAACTTTGGGGGGGCACTTCATTTTCAGGGGCTTTTAAAATGCGTTTCAAAAGCTTTTAAACACTCAGCAACCGCACTAAAAAATATCGCTAATATAATATTCTTTCTTATAATATAAGAGTTATAAAAATGATATTTCTAATATTATCTATCCAAACAAAATGAATCAAATTACGATATTTTTACAATCATATATTTATAAAATAGATGAAATTTTGGTGCGGTTGCCCTGTTGGCCACCTTAAAAACAACAATTCACTTCACCAAATATTTACATCAATCCTTTATTTTTGTCGAGATTCTTCACCTCGTTTTGGATAACAAAACTCAGTATTATTATATGGTTTAATTGTCAATTGTTTATTTTGTAAATTATCAAAAATACCCCGCTTAACATAAGACATTATATTTAATAAAATTTTAAATAAATGATTATTAGCAAATTAAAATCATAATTTTTAAAACTCGATGAAAATAAGATAAATATAAAATAATATATATTAAGTTACTGATAACAACATCAAAATCTTTTATTGAATATAAACTCTATAAATTAAGGAATATTTTTTTGAATAAAACCCAACGATCAACGTTCCATATGCACAAAAGAAGATGATTCTATTTACTCATAATTATTTTTCTTTTGCTGCTTGTTTTTCACATGGTTAAATAAGAAAATCCGGAGTGCCCTTTCCAAGTTTTTTATTTATTTCCCGCTCATGCCAGTCGCCATATTCTTTAATTAAAGCAATCATCTCCTCGATAGCATTTTCCTGAGGGATATTCTTTTTTACCGGCGTTTGGCCTTTGTACAGACTAATACGTCCCGGACCAGCTCCAACATAGCCATAGTCAGCATCGGCCATCTCTCCCGGACCGTTCACAATGCACCCCATAATACCTATTTTCAAGCCTTTAAGATGCGATGTAGCCGAGCGGACTTTTGCCAGTGTTTCGCACAAGTCGAACAAAGTACGCCCGCAGCCGGGGCATGCAATAAATTCGGTTTTGCTGAACCGTACCCTCGATGCCTGCAAAATACCGAAAGCAGTTGCAACAATGGCCTGTTCAGTGTTCGGTACTTTATTAATGGTTACCGAGTTACTCAGCATTATTCCATCACCGAAACCATCGATAAGCAGTGCGCCTAAATCGCAGGCTGCTTTCAGTTGCAGCTCGGTTAATTCGTCCTCATTGTATTTGCGACGGATAATCACAGGGTTACCAACATTGTTTTCTGCTAATTTTAAAAAGAAAGAACGTTGCTCGGCAACTCCGTTTGCACTATTGGTTTCAAGAATTAGTATCACATGCGGGTTTTGTTTAAGCCATTGGATAAATTGAACAGTTAGGTAGGAGATGTTGCAAAATATAAAATCGTTATTTTCATCGTCAAAAAACTGTAAGCCGTCAGTTATAAAGTCGTAAAACCCCGATCCCATATAAATATAATCGGGGGTGGAGTCATTCCCTCTCCATCCGTTTTCGGTAAGCGTAAAACCTAAGTTTTCGATATCTTTTTCGTAAATAGAGCTTAAAAACGATAAATCGGCCATAACAACCGGAGCGTGGTTGCCCCCCATGTTTTTTACGGCTTTGCTCGCCCGCTTCACATAGTCGTAAGGGTGGTAAAAAGATACATCGGCAACCGGTACATCGCTGTGTTTTTTGCGGTCTCTAAAATACTCGACTAATGCCCTTGCTACAGGAATTTCATTCTCGGGTTCCTCGGTAAGCGAAACACGTATGGTATCGCCCAAACCGTCGGCAAACAATGTGCCGATTCCAACGGCCGACTTAATGCGTCCGTCCTCCCCGTTGCCCGCCTCGGTAACTCCCAAGTGGAGCGGGTATGCCATCCCTTCGGTTTTCATTTGCGAGACCACCAAACGGTAAGCCTGTACCATAACTCGGGTATTGCTCGATTTCATTGATACGACCACATTATCGAACTTTTCTTTTTTACAGATGCGCAGAAACTCCATTGCTGACTCAACCATGCCAGCCGGGGTGTTGCCATAACGGCTCATAATCCGGTCGGATAGCGACCCGTGATTGGCTCCTATCCGTAAAGCTGTATTATTTTCCTTGCAAATATTGAGCAGGCGGATAAACTTATCGTGTAATCGGGTTAACTCCTGTTGGTACTCTTTATCGGTAAATTCTATTTTGATAAAATCGGCGCGTTTATCAACAAAATTTCCAGGATTAATGCGTACTTTCTCTACATTACAGGCGGCGGTTTCGGCTGCAGCCGGATTAAAATGAATATCGGCAATCAGCGGAATATCATAGCCGTTTGCGCATAATTTTGCGCGTATGAGTTTCAACGCTTCAGCCTCGCGTATGCCTTGTGCCGTAATGCGTACATAATCGGCCCCAGTTTGTGCTATGCGTATACATTGTTCAACTGTCGATTCAATATCCAATGTATCGGTTGTTGTCATGGTTTGTGTCCGTATGGGACGCTTGCTTCCCATGGCAGTATTCCCAATATATACATCGTTTGTCGTACGGCGTTCATAATAAAACAGACTTTCGCAATACAATGGTAATGTTTTAGCTGATATAGATTCTCCTTTCTTTTTCATTGTATCAATGATATTTTATACAAAAATACAATAAATTAAAGACTAATGCTTGAACCGTGTACTTTTTTGGATTATAGCTTTTTGGGAGAATTTTTTAGTATGTTGTAACAAAAGTAAAAAATGTCGTAATGTATATGAAAACTATTTAATGGCGCTTTTTTCGCCGTTTCCGGCATCTGTCACGTAAATTTTTATATATTTCCTCGAATGTACCATCTTCCTTTTTTCGGAAAAATAATAAACATATCCGTTGCCTTTTCTGGAAACCGCACGGCTGCGTGTGCCACTGACAACCGGTCTTTAAAGGTAAAAAACAGCATTCAACATAAGTAAGCTTCCCTGAAGTATTAAATTTCAAAAAATTACCATATTGATCAACAGCTGATTGCAGATTATCTTTTAACTGGAACACATTCCAATGCATATTGCCCTAAATAATTGTTTTGTCATCAACCATGTACTCATTGGCCACTTCCTGGCTTACCGATATGGGTACATTTGTCGCATTACCTGAAGACGCTGCAATTTAGGCCGTATGAGGTTCCTTCGTAAGATTTTGCCTTACTGTTATTTTTAGTTATTATGCACCATGCCTCGCTGGATATCGCATCCCAGTCGCTTTGGTTGGCGCTTACGGTTATTTCACATAACTCCACAACCTTTGCCGAAAAGGATAAAGCTTTGTTAAGGTTTATTAGGGCAAACGCACGAAAATTAAGTAAGAGACTGTCCAAGACTAGAATAAGATATTTGTTATCAGTTGTTTGTTTCAAGTATGTTTCGTATCTTTTTGATTATCAGTATATAAATAATGATGACAAATTATTCGACCAAGTTAACCGACAGCCAATACGGTGTAATATTACAAATAATTGACGACACCCGCAAGCGTAAATACCCGTTGCGAGAAATATTAAACGCTGTTTTTTACCTTTAAAGACTGGTTGACAGTGGCGCATATTACCGCGTGATTTCCCGAAATGGCAGCTGATATATTATTATTTTTCACGTTGGAAGGAAGACGGCACGTTCGAGGACATACATGAAAATTTGCGTGATACATGCCGGGAACAAAAAAAGCGCCGATCGCCCAGCGTGGGGCTGATCGACCGTCAAAGCGTGAAGACTACCCGCGTGTGAGGTGAAAGCCACGGCGTGGATGGCGAGAAAAAACTGAAGGGGCGCAAAAGGCATATCATCACGGATACCCATGGTTTACTATTGACGAGCAATACACGCGGCAAACGAAAATGAGGGCAAGGC
>JAISFN010000105.1 GCA_031263585.1 Prevotellaceae bacterium
ATTTAAAACAGGCATCAGCCGGATAGGTTTATTTTTACATTTTGTTACATCTATAACTTCTCCAATGCCGTATTCGCATGTTTTTTCAATAAAATACTTTATATCATTGTTTTTTAGCAAGCTATCCTCCAACAATACAACTCCCAAATTTATATTTTCATGTACAGACTGGATTAATGAAACAATAAAAGGATTCTCGGAATTTATATATTGACCGGATAAAGTATTATATAGAAAAATTTCAGAAACGCCAATCGAGGCATACGCGTGCGGTTTTAAGCTAAACCAATAATTTTTTGATATATCAATATCCATTTTTATCCTTTAAAGTTCAACTACCATATCCTTCATTATGTGATAATATGCATCTGGATTTTTTTCTAAAAATTTCAACTGATTCTCCTCATATTTTTTAAAATCAATCTCATTCATAAACCCATAACATACCGGCCTGCTTTCTAAATTTCTTAAATGATAAATGCACTGCACGCATGCGCACGCATTAAAACACTTGTTGCACTGTTTTGCGATTTTAGATAAATGATGGTTAAACATATGCGCAATTTTGTCAGGATTTAGTTCAATTGTATTAACTGTAATTTGCCCTAAAGAATATTGATGCCCTATTCTTTCGCAGGGTAATATTTTCCCGTTTACCGTAACAAACATTCTTTTTGAAAATGGGATGCATGTCCCTGTAGGTAGTTTTATGTCTGAACATTTATCATATAATAAATCATTATAATCCGAATAGACATAGCCGCTATAGTGGAGTAAATAAAAAACCGCGCTTTTAAAAGAACCGGAATCCAAATACATCTCCCGTTCAATTTCTTCATAATTCTCAGCTTGCCGTAAGCTCTCATACGAATTTCGGTAGGTTTTAATAAATTTATCTTTCATTTCCGCCTTTATGCCGGAAGTACTTAGTTCCGCTATTCGCGGCGTTTTATTGTATTTTTCCTTAAAATAGTTATAGACTTCCTGAACGTTATTTCTATTATGCAAAACTGCATTAAAATTAACATTAGCATCAAAAAAAACCGGATACTTTTCCCTGAGTAAATCAACTCCCCTTATAATTCTGGAATAAGATGAGTTGCCTTTCTTATCAACCCGATAAGAAGTATGCCCTTCATTCCCGTCGAGGCTAATCAATAACTTAAAATTTTTGTCAACTAAATAATCCATGTATTTATGCAAAAGCAAAGCATTAGTGGTCATCGAAAATGAAAATGTGCGATTTCTACAATCTTTATTTAAAATATAATCAATAATGGTTTTTATAAACGGCATGTTTAACAAAGGTTCCCCTCCATAAAAGCTAATTGTAAGATTCCGTTTTGACGATATGTTTTGAGGAGAGTTCCATAGTTCGGTCAAATAATCAATTAGCAACAATGCTTTATCAACGGGGAAATAGTTATCCTCCCTATTGTCGTATTCTTCATAAAATTCTCCGTATCCGCAATACATACATTGTAAATTACAGGCATCGGTCGCTTCAAATGTCAACTGTTTTAAATTTGAAAGCTGAAACATGATATCTTTACCCGACAAATATTCAATATATTCAGGCTGCATAATTAATAATCAACTTTTTTTATTGTGATTACAGCATTACCTTTATTTTTTACTGTAATTAACAAGGGAGTTTCTATATAGGAGTCCGGATTAAAGGCTATATCTGAAATAGGAACAGGCATAACAGGCATGCCGAACAGCTTGCCCGCATGCAATATAGTATCTCCTATTGATACGCCGTATTTTTCTCCAGCTATTTTAATGATGCGGCTTACGGTACAGTGATTTTGATCATCATATTTGAAAACTAAATTATAGCTGGAATTTTTGTCTTTTATATTAAAATTATTACTCGGCTTAATATAGCATTTGCTATTTTTTATATCTATTATCCAATTAAACTTCTTGATAAAGTCAAGTCCCAGTAAACCAATGCTGGAAGGCAAATGTTTTGGCAAATTTATCGAATGCAAAGCTCCCGCTTTATCCTTGGAACAGCGGATTAAAAAGGAATCCAAACTGTAATTAGCAATTGTTATTTCATCTGCATATAAATAGTTGGAAGAGCTTTTGCCTCCTGCTAATCCCGCATTGAAAGACTCGTATTCCAACACCGGTTCTAAATCCGTCAACCCTGATTCTTCGGCATTTTTTGTATAAACACCAGTTCTTCCGGCATTTCCGGTATCAAAATACATATTTCCCTCGATATATTTTTCTTTTATTTTAATTTTTATCGGGATAACAAAATTTTCCCGTTCTTTATAAATAGTCAACGGTGTATAATCATTGTAATTAATGTTTTTACCGTCAATTACTTCAAAACACTGATTGTCAAAATCGATATGAAATATTTTATTCTTGAATAAATAATTCCCGATAATACCGTCAGCTTTATTTCGCATGATGAACTTATTTAAATTCACGATCATAAAGGCCCGAACATTGGCGCATAAAGAATTTGCGCAAACTAAAATATTTTTAACAACAAAATCTGTTTCAGAGCTATTGTTCTCTCCTATCCCAACCGCTGTAAATTTTCCCACTTCTTTAGGCTCTAATGAATTTTTACTGGCAAACTCACTGTTTATGACCAACATTGGGGATCCTGAATCGAAAATGAATTTAGCTTTGTAATTATTATTTATTTTAACGTCAAGCAGAATAAATTTATTTAACTCGAAGGTGATTTTTTGTGCAATACCATCAAAATGAGCAAGGCATAGTAAAATTAGAAAAATAAAAAATTTAAAAAACTCTTTCATGTTTTTATATTTAAAGTCCTCTGCGAATTATAAATTCGCAGAGGATTAATTACTAACTAATTACCTACTATTGAGGATCTTCGCCATCAGTTATTGTCATTATTACAAGACAATCTTTATCTTTAGGCCACATTCCATTTGCGCCGCCTTCATAATTTGCAATAGCATTGTCATCTGCACCCGATGGCCCGCAACATCCGCAACCACAGCTACGACCGCCATTAATTTTCGACATTTCCCTTTTTTCTAATTTACAATTATTTAAATTGTTTATTTTAATATTTTTATTCATTTTTTATAATTTTATTATTTTGCCTGTTTTTGTATTTTCAGGCATTTTTTAAATATAATTTTTATTTTATATAAATGTTTGTATTCAAACAAGTATGTTTAATACTCCGCTTTCGGCGGGTGGCAGCAGGTAAACACCCATTTGTTAACGCTTAGCTATCTCCAATTGGTCCGTACCTTATTACGGGGAGATTTTGGTGATTGGTAATTTTAGGCGTCATTCTGTTTTTTTAATTAATATCAGTTTGCTTGATATTAAGTTTCCAAGATAACTAAACAACAAAAGCTTACCAAGTTTTTATCACTCAGCTTCAAAGTTAAATAATGTTTTTGATGTATACAAATAAAAAACGCTTTTTTACAAAAAAAATCAAAATAATATTTTGCCCCTAATACGTGGGCGCGTGGGGCGGCAATCCATAGCGTCGTACTGGGTGTAAAGGAGGGAGTTAAGCATTTATAATATGGCATAAATTGTATTTGCCTATCGTATATTCATAATTTGATGGCGGAGGACATAAATACTGGTAAAGGCAGGAGTTACACGGTTTCTCACTTCGAACCTTGCGCCATGCCGTATTTATATCCATTTCTTTTGCTATTATATCGATTATTGGGTCATTATTGATATTTCCTATAAGCTAAGTATTAGCTGAAGCTCGGACACTTCCATCGGAATATATATGTAGTGAGCCAAAATAGTTTGAATTAAGCTTTTAGGTGCAAAATATCTTTCGTAGTATTATTGGTTCCGAGAAGATATCATCTTTATTCAAAAAAACATTTTTACTAAAAAAATCAATGTTACCCCCATTGTAAAATGGAGTAACCTGATACAGGACATTGCTCTTTTCAGACATTAGTTGACTCGCCTCTTCGTATTCTTGTTCATTCTCAATAATGAAATAGAATGTAGTATTGTCATTGGCATGAGTTATAGCTTGTTTGAATTGATGTGAATCTAACGGAAAATTAACAATAATATTTTTGTATGGTAAGGATGCCAAAACATTATTTTTTTAGCAGGAACATTAGTATAGTGTATCCAATAATAGGTTTTGAATGTGTTTGGGAATATTTCTATTAATTCATTAAGCCCAGAATACAATAGAATATTGCCCTCGATAACTTGGATTACGCCTAAAGATGTATATTGAAGTTGGGTTATTAGTTGCTGTATTGTTTCAATAGAAAGTTCGACTTCAAGATTACTTTGTGTACAACAAGTTATTTGTTTATGATATAACGAACAATATGTGCAATTTTGTATACATTTGTGTGCAGTTAATATTTCTATAAATATATTAAACAGATATATTACAATGAGTTCGTCTAATTTTGTCGATTATGTACGCATATTTTTCCGTTCGGGCAGCGGGGGTAAAGGATCAACACATTTGCACCGCGAAAAATTTGTTCCCAAAGGTGGTCCCGACGGCGGAGACGGCGGACGAGGCGGGCACATTATTTTACGGGGCAGCGCTCAGCGCTGGACACTTATCCACTTAAAATACCATAAACACATACATGCCGATAATGGCGAGGCTGGCAGTGGAAGTTTATGCACCGGAGCCAACGGAAAGGATGTTGTACTGGAGGTACCGCTTGGTACGGTGGCCAGCGATGCCGAAACCGGAAAAGTATTGTGCGAAGTTACGCATGACGGGGAAGAAGTAATTTTACTGTTGGGTGGACGCGGTGGTTTGGGAAACGCCCATTTTAAAAGCGCCACGAACCAGACACCCCGTTACTCGCAACCGGGCGAAGAAGGCATAGAAGGCTGGTACATTTTGGAACTTAAATTACTGGCCGATGTAGGGCTAGTTGGCTTTCCCAATGCCGGAAAATCTACATTGCTTTCGGTAGTATCGGCAGCCAAGCCTAAAATAGCCAATTATGCTTTCACAACCCTCGAACCGAACCTGGGCATTGTAAATCCGCGTGATGACTGGTCGTTTGTTATGGCCGATATACCCGGAATTATCGAAGGGGCGCATAAAGGCCACGGGTTGGGTTTGCGTTTTCTACGTCATATCGAGCGGAACTCGATGCTGCTTTTTCTCATTCCCGCCGACAGCAAGGGCATTCATCAGGAATACAATGTGCTTGTTAATGAATTAAGCGAATATAACCCGGAATTGCTCGATAAAAAACGCTTGCTGGCCATATCGAAAAGCGACATGTTGGATGATGAATTGATGCTTGAAATAGAGAAGGATTTACCCCCTGTATCCCACATATTTATTTCATCGATCACCGGAATGAACATCCAAAAACTGAAAGATTTGCTTTGGAAAGAGTTGAATAAACAATAATTTACTAAACAACAAGCTTAAAAGCTTCGTTTATTTTCATGTTCGATTCAAGTAAAAACGTATGAAAATTCCCCATTTACGTGAATGCTTATGACTCGTGTTAGGAAAAATATTTCCAAAATTTTTGGCAAGCATAATGATAATTTTCACGGTTTTTAATGACTGGTTTTTCACGGTTTTTTTCTCTTTTGTCAGGGTATATTTATCAAGTACACAAACGTTATTTATAAATAGGGAAATAATATCTCTATCCTCGATATTGTTGCCCCATACTTCGATAAGCACTTTCGACGATTTTTTACCGAAACAACTTTTACTTTATCTTTATATCACTGTTTTTTACTTAGGTTATGGCGTTTACATGCTTCACAGCTTCAACTGTTGCAGTTTTTATCGTATCGTTCTAAACCTCGTTAAGGGCTAAAATTTCGTCCCATTGTTTTTTGTCCGGAAATGTTAAGCCCGATGACGAAAACGGCAGATCTCTGATTTCGCTCTTCGTAATATTCCCGAAATTGAATGGATATATTTTACCGTTTCATTTGTCTTTCAATTCAAAAGAGGTAATTACTTGTTGTTTAGATTTACCTCGAAGACGCATGGTAATATTTTGAACGGAATAATTTTCCTCATCCTTTAAAAAATCGTCGACATTGTCCACTTTCAAATCAACAATCCCTACTCGAATTTCACCGGAATTATTGGATGAATAAAAGCGGAATAAAGGTTTGGCAATACTTGGAATCGAAATAACCCTTTTCGCCACGTCCGGTTTTCATTATTTCAATATTTTCTTTGGCAGGTAAATCGCTTGTCTTTCTCATATTCGATTCCACCTCAAGAGAAACAGCTTGAAGAGTTCCATAAATCGGTGAAGATACCCGTTTTTCCCTGCTTTTTATGGTTTTTATACTCTCTTTCAAACATCAGCGGCAAGTTTTAAAACAGCTTGTTGTGTAAGGTAAAGAACTGAAAACTACTTCGGACTAAACAACAATTACTTTCCCATTGTCGAGTTTGTAACCGACAGCAAAAAGCTGCCCGATTACATGCTCGTCGGAAAATGGGATGGTCTCTAAAATTATCCATAAAGCATCTCGTGCATTCTCGTATATTTTAAACCGGCAGTTATAATTATGCTCGTCGCAGCATGTCGGGAAAAATGGGTATGAGTGCCTTCCTAAACACTCGAAAGCGATGTGCCGTTAGTTAGCACGAAAGTAAAAAGCCGATAATATTTAACAGATATCTCATTTTAACATTGGCGCATTAGTACATTTTCTAATAAGTAATGTCTTATGTGTAATCAGATTAAGTTTTTTTAATGTAAATTTGTACAATTTATTGTTATCAAGCTGTAACGCATATCTTTTTGTATTTTATAACTGGTTGTACGCATATAATGGATGTAGTATTTGTAAACTACTATAATTTTTGCCATTTTTGTACTGGCATATAACAAAAAAAATGATACAATTTCCCGAATGGGATAAACAACTGTTTATTACGTTAAATGACTTGCATGCATCTTGGCTCGACCCGATAATGGTAGGGTTTAGTGCACATTGGTTGTGGTTGCCATTGTACTTGACTATCGCTTTTTTTATGATACGGAAAAAAGGGAGGATCGGTTTATTGGCTTTATTATTTGTGATATTGACTTTTGCTTTAACCGACCAATTATCCGTTCATTTGTTTAAAAATGTTTTTCAACGCCTGCGCCCATGCCACGAAGCCGATATACAGGCTATAATGCATCAGCTCGAAGGTTGTGGCGGGCGTTATGGTTTTATATCCAACCATGCAGCCAATACATTCGGCTTAGCCATATTCACTGCATTATTTTTTAACAGTAAAAAATATGGAGCGAATGTTATCGGATTTTCGTTATTTGTTTTGTTATTTTTCAAAAGATACAGGTTTGCTCTTTTTGCTTCAATAGTTGTATTTTTATTGCTTATGAGAAAACGCTGGTACGGCATAGCTATTTTTATTTGGGCGGCGCTGGTATCGTATAGCCGTATTTATGTGGGTAAACATTATCCGTTAGATATAATTTGCGGCGTTGCGTTCGGCACATTAGTCGGTTTTTTGGTATTTAAACTGCATCAGTTTATTGTACCTAAGTTGAAACTGGAAAAACAAATTCATCCTGTCACAACGTAATTAATATAAACTAAAAATAATTTTAATGCTTTGTGTTAATAACCTTTACACCGATCCGTATTTCAATATGGCTATGGAGGAGTATTTTCTGAAAAATTTTACAGAAAATGTATTTATCCTGTGGCGAAACGAACCTGCAATTATTGTCGGGAAACATCAGAATTCCCTTGCCGAAATTAATCTTGATTTTGTAAAAGAAAAAGGCATAAAAGTTGTTCGCAGGTTAAGCGGTGGCGGCGCTGTTTTCCATGATTTGGGAAATATTAATTTTACATTTATTGAGAATGGGAGCAAGCCAGATTTCCAGAAGTTTACACAACCTATTTTGGATGTGCTGATTAATTTGGGTATTGATGCCTGCTTTGAAGGCCGTAACGATTTAACCATCGGCGGACGTAAATTTTCGGGCAATGCCATCGCCGTTTGGAAGAACCGTACACTGGAGCACGGTACGTTGTTGTTTTCATCCGAAATGGCCGATCTTTCGGAGGCATTAAAGGTAAACCCCTTAAAATTCGAGGATAAGTCAGTTAAATCGACCCGGAGCCGGGTTACCAATATCAGCGAACACCTCAGGCAGGATATAACGGTTACTCAATTTCTTGATAAAGTAATGACTCATGTAATGTCGTTATACCCCGATAGTTATCTGTATGAATATATCCAAAAGGACTTGCATGAAATTGAACGTTTGCGCGATGCCAAATACTCGACATGGGAGTGGAATTTCGGATCTTCGCCAAATTATTCTTTTTCGAAAATGGTTCGTACAAGCGGGGGTAATGTCGAATTCCATATCCAAATCGAAAAAGGAATGATTGAACAGATTCGCATTTTCGGCGATTTTTTTGCCAATAAAGATATTAAGGAACTGGAAGATTTATTGCGCAATAGTAAGCATAATATAAGCGATATACGGGATAAACTATTAAATATCGAACTGAACGATTATATTGCCGGAGCAAAAGCCGGAGAACTACTGGCGGGTATGTTTTAATACACCTCAATAGATATGATAATTTCGTATAGAGGCGCAAAACTTTGCGCTTCTATATGTTTTATAAAATATTGAATATTACATGATTAATAAAAATTTCTATTTCGTAAAAAAAACAATGTTATATTTTCCGGACATATTCGTTATTACTATAAAATAGCTTGATTGTTGACTATAAAAATGGACATTCAAAACTTCACCGAACTTATAACGCCTTTACGTGAAAAACTTTACCGCTTTGCATTAAAAATGCTGGGCGATAATGCTGAAGCAGAGGATAACGTACAGGAAACTTTTTTACGCTTGTGGACAATGCGCCTGAAAATCGGTCAATATCAAAATTTTGATGGGTTGGCTATGCAGATAAATAAGAATTTATGTCTGGATAAATTACGTGCCAAAAAAGATAAAACATCAATTGAAAATATATATAACCATACAACCGGACAAAATGCACATACATCATTGGAAACAAAGCAGGTTATCGATTTGATTGAAAAAATTATAGCTTCTTTACCCTCGTTGCAGCAAATTATTATACGTATGCGCGATGTTGAGGGCTATGAAATTGACGAAATTGCCGCATTAACAGTAAGTCGGCCTGAAGCCGTAAGAGTTAATTTAAGCAGGGCAAGGCGACGTATTCGTGAACAATATTTTAAATTATTAGATAATTGAACGGAATTTATGAGATAAAAATATAGCGATGAATACTATTGAAAAAATTAAACAGTTAATTGATAGTTTTTTTGCAGGGGAAACTACCTTGGAACAAGAGGAAACACTCCGCAATTACTTTACTACGGGAAATGTACCGGACGATTTAAAAAAATATCAGCCCATTTTCGATTATTTTACACAACAACGAGAAAATTTGGAAAATGAAGGGGCGGGCGAAGAAACCGGACTACTGCCGATAAAATTAACTAAGCGCAGGCATATAGCTTGGTGTGCTGTAACAGGTATTGCAGCAGGAGCCGCTTTGTTATTAACAATTGCTTTATTTAATAACAGGCAAATAACTAAATCGCAGGATACTATTTGCGAGGGTACATTTGTAATGATTGACGGTGTATGCACGGATGACCCGAAGCTAGTATCGAAATATGCCATTGATGCTATCGATGCCATATTAATGCCGACAAATGAGACCGTTGACGAACTCGACGGATTAATTAAAACAAACACAGGTGTGCTTAATGAACACATACATATACTGGAACAACTTGAAAATAATAAAATTGAATAAACTTATATAAATAATTAGAATAACATGAAAAAGATAGTATTTATAACAATTAGCGTATTGTTTACATGCCTTTTAACATCATTTGATTTACAGGCACAAAATTCGAAGGTTGAAGATTTTATAACAAAGCACTCTTCGCAGAAAGGGGCAAGTTATGTTGAAATGTCGAAGGCGATGCTCGATGCCGCTTTTGCTAATTCTTTTGGCAATTGGGGAGGTGGAGGTTATCATGTAATGTGGAATAAAAAAGATACCGAAGCCCCGAAAGCCGCTAAAAAATATCCGACGAAATTTAAGAGCCTTGTATTAAAAGATGTAGCAAACGTCGATGAATTAAGCAAAATTATCAGTGGCGGGCAATATGAAGTATTGATGAAAGTAACATCGAATAAGGAAGATAAAAAGACGAAAGAAAGTTATGAATCAACAACAACCCACTATTTCCATAATTCGAATAAAGCGGACGAAAAGGAAATTGTTATTGTACAACAAGATGGAAATAATCGATTAGCAATAACTTATATGCAAGGGAATTTGGAAATTGATAACTTGCAAAATTACTTGAGGAACATACGGGTTAAATTAAGCACAATGGGTATTTCGAGCAGCTTAACCTCAAGTTTGGATTTTAATTTTAACGATTTAAAATTTGACTTCGATTTTAATGATTGGGAGAATTTCAAAATTATTAATCTTGACGAGTTTGAGAAACTTGAATTCGAGCCTGTAATTTATTAGATATTATATCTTTAACTGAAGTAATCCATAAAAAAATAATCTAGGAGTTACTTTACTTCGTTCACAAGATTTACATGATACTACATGTTTAAAATTTATTGAACAAATGTGTAGGATTAATATAGCCGATATTATTTGTACAAAATTTTGTGATCTGAAACCCATACGTTTAATGCCTATATTGAATCTGCAATGTGATGTTGACAAACTACAGAAAGAAAGGGATAGGGCATTAGGTGAGGACGTTATGTATTATCTCATAAATATTATGATTAACATTAATAACAAATGTATACAAAATGCAGCTGTTTTGATATGAAATAATTGAGTTTATATAGATTAAAGAGTATGCCTCTCCTCGCCCTCTTCAAGGAGAGGGATTTTTACCCCTTTCTTTGGAGGGGTTGGGGAGGCTGTTTCGATATAATTGTCAGTTACGTATCTACTTATCCGGTAATTCGTAATCTAGGGGTAGCATGTGCCCTATGCGTTGTTGTCCCATATACCCGGAATAAAAAATCTGGTCGATTTCATTTATATTTCCGTACCGGTCGACATGGAATTTATTAGTGAGGAACGTAATTTCGGATTGTTGTTTTTTATTGTAAAGTACAGTGATTTTACCCGTTACTTTTTTTCCATTATATCCGACAGCTATTTTATTGATATTTGATTCGGGATCGATCTGGATAAGTTTTTGCGAGAGCGTATCTTTTATAATGAAATAAAAGTTTTGATTTATTGGATACCCATTGTTAAATATTTTATAATCGGCATCTTTTAAACTGTTGTTCGATAGATTTTTGAAAAAGTTGACGGCCGACGCTTTAAATATATCATCCCGGCGCTTTTTGGTTTTTTTGTCGCCGGGCTTTAAGTCAACAAATGATGAAGTACCGTAAAACGCCGATTGCCTGGCATTTTTACTATTGATACTGTTATCGAGATATGTTGTTTGAAAACTGATTAAGCCAAAATAGATTTTGTAAGACAAATACTCGTTTTCAATAATTATCGGTTCGCGGCAATAGGCCGTAAGGCTTCGGGCGTCGCGGTCGTATGTAAGCTGTATATCACCCTCGTTAAGTATTTTGCACGACTTGCCTGCACGGGTTTGGCCTAAAAACTGTTCGCGGAAAGCTTTAAGCATTTGTTTCCGGGTAAATAATAATTCAATTACAGCTTCAACTAAAATATTGGTTTGTTCTTTCAAATATATTTTTTCGGGCATTTTTTCAAAAGGACTAGCAATTATTTGTATTTCATAAGCAATATGGCTTATAATAAGCTGTGTGTTAATAAGTTTACCTACAGCTAAATTGAAATTTCCGTTAGCATCGGTTACGGTGTGGATCGATGTTCCATCGAGATATATATTCACTTCGGGAATCGGTTTTTTTGTGTGGGTATCGTACACTGTACCCGATAAGCTTTGAGCATGCAAATTGTAATATACTAATAATGTATAGAATAGTAGGAGAATAACTCTTTTCATGCGTGTAATTATTAGGATAAAAAATCTCTTATTTTTTTGTAAACCTACGAAAAAATTCACACGCATCAACGGGATGGTAGGTATTAGGAGTATATTTAAAATTTCGGTAGTGATGTAAAAAGCATGCTGATGTATAGATTTAGTAATCAGGAGATGAATTAGTATTTTTGTAAATGAAAATAAAAATTACACTCCATTGTCCCAATTGCCGAAGTTCAAAAATAAAAAGAAATGCTAAGAAACCGTGTGGGACGCAAAATTATTTGTGTAA
>JAISFN010000106.1 GCA_031263585.1 Prevotellaceae bacterium
TTACACAAATAATTTTGCGTCCCACACGGTTTCTTAGCATTTCTTTTTATTTTTGAACTTCGGCAATTGGGACAATGGAGTGTAATTTTTATTTTCATTTACAAAAATACTAATTCATCCACTGATTACTAAATCTATACATCAGCATGCTTTTTACATCACCACCCTTATTAATTATTGCTTTATCCGTACCATTAAACTGAATGAAGTTTTTGATAAAGTAAAGAACGAAGAGGATATACCGACTAACTTATCCGATAAAGTAAATTCGTACATAAAGATTCTGGATAATCCGGTAGTTATTGTTGCCGGCGATATTACCGGTTTTGCAAAGGAGCTAAAAGCCTTCGAAACTGCTTGTTGAGGGTTGGATTGAAGAGGGCGATGTTGCCCGTGTAATTCTTACCCATAATATACCCCATTACCGATGTTGCTGACTCAGATAATTTTCTGAAAATAGCCATCTTAACGGGATAGATACTTGTATGAAGATTATCTTACTTCAAAAAGTTTTTCCAGCCGTATATCTTCGGACGAACTGCCGACCATCAGTGTAAACGTGCCCGGTTCAACAACAAACTGGTTTTGTTTATCCCATATAGCCAAATCATTTGGAGTAAGTATAAACTCTATTGTTTTTTCTTCTTTCGCTTTCAGGCGGATACGTTCGAATCCCCGCAATACTTTTAAATAAGTGGTAACCGAGCTTACATTGTCTCTCAAGTACAGTTGTATTACTTCGTCTCCGGTAATTTTCCCT
The DNA here is from genome assembly GCA_031263585.1 of Prevotellaceae bacterium. Classification (GTDB taxonomy): domain Bacteria; phylum Bacteroidota; class Bacteroidia; order Bacteroidales; family UBA932; genus JAISFN01. Next base: position 761 of record JAISFN010000106.1, read on the forward strand.
GTATTTTTTATTTTACAGCTTACATGTATACTATCGCGAGTAGAAAAAATCGGTTTGTTGATTTTTAAGTCGGTATACTCAAATGTAGTGTAACTAAGGCCATAGCCAAACGGGTATAATGCTTTGTTTACACGAACAAATCCATCTGAATCGGAACCCGGTTTAAAAGGGAAAGCAAATGGAATTTGTCCTACAGATTTTGGAAAAGTAACAGGCAGCTTACCTCCGGGATTATAATCACCAAATAAAACTCGGGCAATAGCATGACCTGTGAATTCGCCGGGGAACCAAGCGTGTACAATGGCCGGGATATATTTGTCAGCCCAATTGATGCTGACTGCGCGGCCATCGAGCAACACCAACACAACTGGTGTACCTGTGGCATATATAGCTTTAAGCAATTCTTCCTGTCGTCCACACAAATTGAGATTTGTGCGCGAGAAATTTTCGCGCACGGTTTTCTCATTTCCACCCAATACCATAATAACGATATCCGATTTTGAGGCCAGATCAATAGCCTCATCAATCATTGCCTGTTCGTCGTTATCGAGAGGGATATCGTATAATTCACTTTCAGGAAAATATTTATCAATAATATCACACCCTTTGGCATATTGTACTTCTGTTTGGGGTAAATACTCCTTTAGCCCATTATATACTGTTTTAATAGGAGCATTGGCAGGCCCGTACCGACATATCAGATCTTTTACTTCATTAGCATTAGGGCCGATAACCGCTAGTTTTTTTATATTTTTCGACAAAGGTAAAATCGTATCATTATTTTTCAGTAATACAATGGATTGTAAGGCTGCTTTTAATGCTATGCCACAATGGGTTTTATTATGTATAATTTCGTCTACCTTATGTACATCGCCTCTATAAGGGTTATCGAAAAGCCCTAACCTGAACTTTACCCTTAAAACTTCGGCAACTCGTTTGTCAAGCGCTTCCATTGATATTTTACCATTTTTCACAGCTTCGCGTAACGGCATAATAAAATCCTGAGGGGGCGTAAAATTTGTACGCACATTTAGTCCTGCTGTTACTACCTGTGCAACAGCATCTTCCATTGATGGTACAATCTTATGCTTTGTCACCAGAAACTCAACAGCTTCGCTATCCGATACTACATAACCTTGGAAACCCCATTCGTGCCGTAAAATATCGGTCAGGAAATAATAGCTCCCGCTGATAGGTTCACCGTCGTAATCATTGTATGAGCTCATTACGCCTAACGCTCCGGCTTGTTGTATTCCTTTCCGAAACGGTTCGAGGTATAATGTGCGCATTTCACGTGGGGCAACATGCGGGTCGGTGCGTGTACCGGCGTCGCGGCCACCAACCGGAATGCTATAAACTGCAAAATGTTTGGGAGTGGATACCAATCCGTTTGATTGTAATCCGGTAATCATTTGTTTACCTAATTCTCCGGCCAAATAGGGATCTTCACTATAACATTCTACTACTCTGCCCCAACGAGGATCCTGGGCAATGTCTAGAATTGGAGAATAGATGTTGGTATAACCCAAAGCTAAAGCTTCTTTAGCGGTTACCTCGGCAATCTCGCCTATTAATTCCCGGTTCCATGTAGCGCCTTGTCCGCACTGGGCAGGAAACATTGTTGCCCTATCGTGACATAAACCCCGTATACCTTCATTGGTAAAATCGACAGGGATACCCAACCGTGTTTCTTCAACAAACCATTGCTGTATTTTTTGCCTGTTTTCGATACTTTTTTTATAGGGAAATGATAATTGCGAGCGGAATGAACCTAATCCGTTTGCTTGTTCGTCGATATTGGCAATACCGTCTTTCCATATTTCATTTTTCCATTCAGCTGTAGGCAAGCTGTCTTTTAGTATCCTGCCCGAACCATATAATGTTGCCAGTTGACAGGTTTTTTCTTCGAGTGTCATGTGTGTTAAAAGATCGGTAATTCGTTCTTCAATAGAAGTATCGGGAGTTTCATAAATATCTTTCATCCCGTTTTTATTAAAATCAACCCAGATGCCTTTGTACATATTTTTTTTAAAATCCTGAGCTTGAATTTGAATAGCAGATATCAGGTACAAAATAATTGTAAATATGATTTTTTTCATGGGTAAAGAGTTGTTATAATATGAGATATGACATTATTGCGGATTTAACAAAATGCAGTAGGCCTATAAGCCGGGTTCTGTAATTTACATGGTAAATTGTTTGTCATTTATCTTGATTACGAATCGCTCCGCAATTCCAGCAGTCTACCCCCCGACATCGGGCGAGCAACCCTACATGCGTCGGTATACATGACCTTGCAGCCCATATGGCGTACGGCTTTTACCGTTGCCGGTAAAACCGGTGGGCTCTTACCCCGCCTTTTCATCCTTACCGCACTTGGCGGCGGTTGTTTTCTGTTACGCTACACTGTTTTCGCAAACAGCTTCCCGTTAAGAAGTATGGCGCTCTGCGCTGCCCGGACTTTCCTCTGCAAACTGTGTTTGCAGCGACAAACCGGCCCACTGCATTGTACAAAGGTAGTTATTTTAGAATAAGTATTTTTATAGCCCGGTTTTTATAGATGGAATAATTAATGTATTGTAAATGAATATTATGCTTAATTGTTTATAACCGAATTGTAACAAGTGGCTTTTTGTTTTAACATGCTTATATTTAATTAATTGCTTTTTGGAATCCTATTTTTAATGTTATTTTAAACCTTATATTCAAATAGATTTTCTTACCTTGTTAAGTTTTTGAAAATTTTTAGGAGATAAAAAATGTTATGTTTAACTAATTATGTAACAACATGAATCGTAAAGACAAAAGTGAAAACCTAAACGAAAGAAAAGAACAAGCTATGCATGGCGGAGGCGAGAGAGCTATCGATAAGCAACATGCTATGGGTAAGCTTACTGCCCGCGAACGCATTAACAAATTGCTTGACGAGGAGTCGTTCCACGAATATGATTTGTTTATTCAGCACGATGCCCGCGAATTTAACATGGCAAATAAGGAAATGCCGGGCGATGGCGTGGTAATTGGAACAGGAACGGTTGCCGGACGCCCCATCGCTATTTTTGCCCAGGACTTTACAGTTGCAGGCGGTTCGTTAGGACTGATGCATGCACGCAAAATAACAAAAATAATGGATTATGCTATGAATATGCGTATTCCGTTGGTAGGTATTAATGATTCGGGTGGCGCCCGTATTCAGGAGGGAGTAAATGCTCTGGCCGGTTATGGCGAAATATTTTTCCGCAATACAATGGCAAGCGGTGTTATTCCCCAAATTTCGGTAATATTGGGGCCTTGTGCCGGAGGCGCAGTTTACTCGCCTGCCCTTACCGATTTTGTATTTGTGGTGGAGAACGTATCGAAAATGTTTATTACAGGCCCCGAGGTTATTAAAACGGTATTAGGTGAAGAAATTTCGATGGAGGATCTCGGCGGCGCCCGTGTGCATAGCGAGATAACAGGTAATGCCCACATCTATTCGCAAAACGAAGATGAGTGTTTTTCTAAAATCAAGCAACTACTGGTTTTATTGCCAGATAGCAATGCCGAGAAAGCAGCTACCGTTGCCGTAAAAAATCCGAAACCGGAGTATTCAATTAAAAAAATTATGCCGGTTAACTCGAATGAACCTTATGATGTACGCGAAGTTATCCGTGCAATTTCCGACGACTCTTGTTTTTATGAAATACAGGAACTTTGGGCCGGAAATATTGTGGTAGGCTTTGGCCGCTTAGAGGGGAATACAGTTGGTTTTATAGCTAATCAGCCGTTGGTACTGGCCGGAGTATTAGATTGTGATTCGGCCGATAAAGCAGCCCGTTTCATCCGTTTCTGCGATGCGTTTAATATCCCGATTATAACACTTGAAGACTTACCGGGCTATCTTCCGGGAGTCGATCAGGAGCATGCAGGGGTTATCCGTCATGGGGCAAAAGTATTGTATGCTTACAGTGAAGCTACTGTACCACGTATAACGGTTATTTTGCGTAAGGCCTATGGCGGCGGATACATTGCCATGAACTCGCGCCACTTACAGGCCGATTTTGTGTTTGCATGGCCTACAGCCGAAATTGCGGTTATGGGGCCCGAGGGCGCTGCAAACATCATTTTCCGCAAGGAAATTACCGAGGCTACAAACCCCGACGAAATGCGTAAACAAAAGGTTGAGGAATATAAGGAGAAGTTTGCCAACCCGTACGTTGCGGCAGGGCGCGGCTATGTGGATGCCGTTATTGAACCTGCGCAAACACGCGAATATGTTTTGCATGCATTATCAATTGCCAAAAATAAAACGGTTGAACATCCAGCTAAAAAGCACGGAATTCCTCCGTTTTAAAAAATTGTTGATGCGTTTATTTGCCGGTAATTAATATCAGGTATCACAATATGCGGCACACGACTTTTTTAATGTGATAATTGTTATATTTTAAGATAGTTATTTGATTTTTTATTAGTAAGTTTATGTTTTGCATTTCGTGCTTAAATATTAGCATATTGTCTCATTGGCAAATTAATATAAACAAGTAATTGATTATAAAATGGAAAATAAAGATTATAAAACACTTTTAATAGACGATACGGCCTATAAAACGCTGTACACTAAAAAATATGAGAATCGCGCACATTGGTCGCCCGAGGATGCCCGGGAAATAAAAACAGGTATTCCCGGAACAGTTATTCAACTTAATGTAAAGGTCGGCGATACGGTTTCGCTAGGCGATACATTGTGCCTGTTCGAAGCCATGAAAATGGAAAATATCGTACGTTCTCCGCATGCCGGTACGGTGTGCGCCGTTAATATAAAAGAAGGCGATAAGCTGCCCAAAGGCTTTGTGATGATGATGATTGATGAGGAAAAGTAAATCTTTTCAGTACAATAAATTATGTTTTAGACCCCGCAATTTGTGAGATTTACTTTGAGTATAATAGCAAATATTTTATGATAATGATAAAAAAATTTGCTCCTATCGAATTTTTGTATTACGCTTGTCGCGTTTTGCAAAATATTACAATCGCGATTGTGTAAAATTTTTTTAAGATGAAAGAATTGGATTTAAGCATCTATGGAGTTAAGGAAATAACTTCTTCAAATGCCACGGAAATAAATGTGGGGAGATTGATAATACCTCCATTAGCTTGGTTTATTATGGGTCTTTTAGCTGCAGAGTTGCTAGATAAAGAAGTTCCTAGTAATTTTGAAAAAGGCCGTCAGGCTGCAAGGGATTTTTGGGGATATTAGGTATCAATGAAAAAAAGAAGTATTAATTATAAAATGATTTGATCATGAATTTAAATAATTATGATATTGTTGAACTAGCTGATAATGAAGCTAAATTAACCAATGGCGGTTCATGGCTTTCTGAAGCATTGGGTTTTGTTTGGGGATCATTTGAAGCTTTTTGTGCATGGGCAGTAAGCGCTAGAGAGGCATATCCGGGAGCTTTACCAGCAAACTATGAGTCTTTTTATTATGGTGGAGCATGTGGAGGAAGGTATAGTATACTATAAGTTTCTAATACTTTAAGATGTGGCTGTCTCAAAAGTCGGAATCCAATTCGTTTCTGTTATTTTAAATGAAGCTAATATCCTTATTATGATGAATTTATATTCTTAACTTCATTCAGAATGACAACTCGGAGGACTTTTGAGACAGCTTCATCTTTTTTATATATAAGAGGTAAAATGAATAAAAATATCTGGATATTAATAATTGTTTTAGTAATTTCTTTTGTAAATTATTTTTGTTTTGGCGACTATTACATATCGGAACTATTAAACCAGCCTTTAGCAATATGGTTAGCCTTCTTTTTATTTCAAGCATTTAAAACAGATAAGAAAAATACCTTAACAATTATTTCTGCAATTACATGTGGGGTTATTTTTACGGTAATACTTAATTATGAAAGATTAAGCTGGAGCTTATTTATGTTAAAAATCTTATTCTCAATAATTGGGGGGGGGGTGTTATGGCTTTATGCCAAAAACTGGAGCAAATAAAGGTTTTGATAAAATGCTTATGATATTTCAGTGTTTATCACATGTGTATAAGTATTTTTATAAAATAAAATTGAAAAGCATTTTATTGATAGGTGTTTTTGCTCCTTTATTAATAAGTTCGTTTTTTACTTTGTTAAACTATTTGTTATGCGCTCCTTCTCAAACCGATAATATTATTAACAAAGTTAAGGAAACTCCCTTTTTGTTGTTAGATATAATACTGGTTGCTCCTCTTATCGAAACCTTGGTACTGCAATATTTACCTGTTAAGCTATCGGTACTGCATTTTTCTAATAAAAATGTTCATTGTGGCGTAATTATCCTGTCAGCAGTAATTTTTTCTTTTTTACATGCAAAATCGTTGTTAATTTCTGTTGCGTTGTTTTTTACAGGTTTAATTTGGGCATTTAGTTGTTTTGTTCTTATCCGGAGAAAATCACAACCGTACCTGTTTGTAACCTCCATTCATGTCGGTTATAATTTAGTTATTGTATTGTTCGAATTCTTTGTTAATTATTTTTTTAATATTTAATGTTGAAATTATGTTATGGATGAAATTTAAGCCATTCATAAATATGATTCATTTTTTATCATTTGCTATTGGAATGATTTTTGGCTTTCTTAAATCGCTGTAAATGCAATATATAGGAAAATATAATGATTAATATTCACATTATATGAAGATGAATAAATTAGTTACAGTTAAAACATGTACTTGCTTCTCGGAAATTGTTTTACCTCAGAGTTTATTAGAATCGAAAGGTATTCAGTGTTTTGTTAAGGATGAAATAATGGCGCAAGTAAATCCGTTATATTCCAATACCATTGGAGGTATTAAGTTACAGGTAAGGCAGTCAGGTGTAGAGTCGATATTAAAAATATTAAAACAAGGGGGCTACATCGAAGAAAAAGAAGATCAGCCGTCGTCTTCTTATATAAAGTTGAATAAGATTTTATCGAAAATTTTTAAAAGATAACCGTAAAACTTATTTAGCTTGTTCACGATAATGATGCATAATTTTTCTGATCATACTATCGAGTCCTTATTACAGCGCAATACCGCACGCAGTCAGATAATATACATTACGGTTTTATTAGTAATAATAGCGGCCGGTATAATTGCTTATTTTGTTAAAGCGCCGGTAACAGTACAAGGGCAGGGCATTGTACGCCCTTTAACGGAACGTACCGAGATAAAGGCCGTTGTATCAGAAAAACTTACCGCACTGTACATAAGCGAGGGGCAAATTGTACAAAAAGGCGATACTATATTGTGTTTAAATGCCGAGAAAATACACATTGTCATTGAGCAAACTAAAACCGAAATTGCTAAGCAAAAAATATATATAGCCGATTTACAATGCCTGTTAAACGGCTCGGATGCGAGCCGTTTGCAATCGACCTACTACCGTGCGCAAAAATCAAGTTATCAACGCAAATTGCAAGAACGGCGCAATCGTTTAAATACAATTACTAAAAATTATGAACGGTCGAAAAATCTTTTTGAGTCGGAAGTAATTGCTCCGGCAGAGATGGAAAAAGATGAACAAGACTACCTGAGCGCCGTAAGCGAAGTTGAGATGTTAAAAGCCGAGCAGGAAGCACATTTTGAAGATGATTTAAACCGCTATAATACATCATTGAACGAGCTTGAAAGCCAATTGATGCAATATAATAAGGAATTGCTGAACTACACGCTTTTAGCTCCCGTATCGGGGACTGTTGAACAATTCTCGGGTATTTATGCAGGTAATTACGTTATGTCGGGAAGTACTATTGCCGTGATAAGCCCAAACGCATCTTTTCAAATTGAGTGTTACGTACAACCCAAAGATATAGGCTTTATACGTATGGATAGCGATGTTCGTGTGCAGGTTGGCGCTTTCCCATACACCGAATGGGGTATGTTAAATGCAAAAACCGTCTCAATTTCCGATGATTATGTAACAATAAACAACACCCCGATGTTTAGGGTACGCTGTACGCCCGAAACGGACTATTTAAGTTTAAAAAACGGTTTTCAGGGTAAAATTAAAAAGGGAATGACCGTTCAAGTGCGTTTTCCGGTTGTCGAACGTACTCTTTATCAACTATTATTTGATAATGTTAATGATTGGCTTAACCCCGCACAACAAAGCATGAATATATTTGAGCCGGAACGTTAACTTTATATGGCTAAAATTACGTATAAACAACATGATATAACCGATTGCGGGGCGGCATGCCTGGCTTCGGCGGCCGCATATTACGGATTGCAGGTTCCCATTGCCCGTATCCGCCAGATGGCATCAACCGATAAACGCGGGACAAATGTTGCAGGGCTATTGGAAGCCGCACAAAAATTAGGCTTTACGGCAAAAGGCGTAAAAGGGAAATTTGAAAGTTTGGCGAAAATTCCGTTACCTGCCATTGCTCATTTAACTGTAAAAGAAGGGCAACTTCATCATTTTGCGGTGATATACAAAGTAACTTCGACGTATATCAAAATCATGGATCCCGCCTCGGGTAAAGTCGAAAGAAAACCAATTGATGAATTTGAGAAAGAATGGACAGGCATTTTGGTTCTGTTAGTCCCCGATGAGAATTTTAAGAAAGAAAATAAAGATAAAGCCAAAATAAACCGTTTTTGGCAGCTTATTCGCCCCCATCGTTCAATAATGCTGCAAGCGCTATTCGGAGCAGTTATTACCAGTATTTTAGGATTATCAATATCCATTTATGTGCAAAAAATAGTTGATAACGTAATACCTAACGGTAATCAGAATTTGCTGAACCTACTCAGTGTGGTAATGATTGCCATATTGCTTCTGAATTTATTTATAAGTATAATGCGCAGTATTTTTGCATTAATGACAGGGCAAAAAATAGATGCCGCTTTAATACTTGGTTACTATAAACATTTGATGACTTTGCCGCAGCAGTTTTTTGATACTATGTGTGTTGGTGAAATAACATCACGTATTGGTGATGTCGGCAAAATACGCGCATTTATAAATAATACAGCTATCGGCTTGCTGGTAAATGTTTTGACAATAATTGTTACACTGCTGTTAATGCTTGCCTATTCATGGAAGCTTTTTATTGTAATATTACTTTCAATTCCGCTATTTATGTTTATTTATTGGATTTATAATAAATTAAATAAAAAATATTTGCGTAAGGTAATGGAAGAGGGCGCCGATTTAGAGTCTCAATTGGTTGAATCGTTAAATTCGATGGGTACGGTTAAGCGTTTTGGATTGGAAGAAACAGCTAATTATAAGACCGAAACCCGATTTGTGAAGTTATTATCAACCATGTTTAAAACAGGAAAATATTCTATTTTTACTTCTAACGGATTAACGCTAATTTCAAGCCTCGCTACAATTATTGTGCTATGGTTTGGGGCAAGTTTGGTAATTGATCAAACTCTTACGCCGGGAGAATTAATGTCGTTTTACGCCTTAGTTGGATATATAATGTCCCCTATAATTGGACTGGTTACATCCAATCAAAGTATTCAGGATGCTTTAATTGCCGCTGACCGTTTATTTCAAATAATGGATTTGGAAAGGGAGGAGACCGAACAAACAATAAAAATAACATTAACCCCTGAAATGATAGGCGATATAAAATTTAGTCATGTAAATTTCAGATATGGTACAAGGGTAAACGTATTTGAAGATTTGAATTTAAATATTGAAAAAGGTAAAATGACAGCCATTGTTGGAGAGAGCGGTTCGGGAAAAACTACCTTAATGTCAATATTGCAGAATATTTATATTATCCAGTCAGGGAGTATAGAAATAGGGAATTATAACATCAATCATATTAAGCTTGATAGTCTTCGCAAATTAATAGGCGTAGTTCCTCAGAAGATAGATTTATTTTCAGAAAATATTGTTGATAATATTGCTATTGGAGAGGATGAGCCGGATATGAAGCGAGCGCTTGATATTTGCAGGCTTCTTTCGATGGAATCATTTATTGAAAAACTTCCTAATAATTATGCCACGTATATAGGAGAAAATGGCGCATCTTTGTCTGGAGGAGAAAAGCAGCGTATTGCTATAGCAAGGGCATTGTATAAAAAACCTGAAGTTTTGATACTTGATGAAGCTACATCGTCACTGGATTCCGCTTCGGAGAAATATGTTCAACAAGCTGTTGAATTTTTAAAAGACCAACAAAAAACGATCATAGTAATAGCACACCGTTTAAGTACAATAAAAAAAGCTGATAAAATTATTTGTTTACATGGAGGCAAAGTTATTGAGCAAGGGACGCATGATGAGTTAATAAAAGCAGAGGGTAATTATTACAACATGTGGAAACAACAGCTTTCATAATTTTTGTTTTCCCTGTATCGTAACTTGTTCCTCTAAAAGCATAAATAACGGCGTATTATAAATTTTAATTATACAATTTAAAGATATAAAAAACTCTCTGGCTTGGTTTCAATAAAAACACAATCGGCAAGTAAGAATGCTTTACCTGCCGATTGTATGTATAATAATATCTGAAAAAAGTAGAATTAACTAAATCTGTATTATATACTTAGGCTTTAATCGGATAATTAATTTAGCGTAGGAGATTACAATAAAGAACTATATGTATAAATACTTAGTTTATAGGCGTTTTCTCTACATATCGGCAAAAGAGGAATTAACTCTCTGCCCGAATTGATAACCAGTATTTATTCAATTACTTGGATAATTTCACTTTTAGCGATGCTTTGGCTCAATCTGGTATTATTATCTTTTACATATAACGAGCATAAATACAGGCATACGGTAAAAATTACGCCAACTAATAAACCCATTAAAGCAACGTCCTTTTTTGAAAAAATACTTGTTCTCATTTCCAATCTGTTTTTTTATATTGTTATTATTTTTAATTGTTCTTGAATTTGATGCTGCAAATGTATAGCGGTTTTTCGCGAATTAATTTCGATATAAGACTTAATAATGCTATTTTACCATAAATTAACGTAATCAAAAACCATTTTCATTTATTTATTTTACAAAAGCTATGAAATAGAATAATTTTTGAATGGATGCACGTAACTATAAATTTTCAGATTAAAAACTAATTAACAAAAAATTCATTATGTCGTTTATTTGCTACATTCTTATCGGGATATTTACCGGATTTGTTGCTGGCAAGATTATGAAAGACGGAGGATTCGGCCTGTTGGTTAATCTTATACCTTGGTATTATTGGCCGCGAGCTGGGTAGTTGGTTATTCGGTATGTTGGGCATAAATGTTAACGAAGGCTGTATTATCGACAACTTAGTTACATCAACAGTGGGGGCTATTGCTTTATTGTGGATAGCATCGTTATTCAACAAAAAATAAAAACTTTGTATCTTTGTGACAAAGAATAAAAAGTGTAATTAATGGATAATTTTCCATTTGTAGAAGAAAAACAAACGCTTGGACAATGGGTGAAAGAACATCAATCGGGTTTATACCTGACTGTTATTTTTCATTTGATTATATTTATCCTTATGGCGCTGCAGGGCATTCAGAATCAAATGGTAAACGAGAGCGTATTTATCTTTGATTTTAGCCGACAAGAGGCTGAACAGGCCCGTAAAGAACAAGAAATTAAGGAGCAGGAAGAAAAAAAGGAAATAGAACGAGAAGTTGACGAAATGATACAGCAAACCCTCGGTGCAAGAGAAACACCGCGAAATGTGGCCGTAAATACAGTCGACCGGAAGGAAGTTACGATGAAAAGTTCTTTGGGCGAGTCGAAAACTGTATTTGATGAGGCCAAGGCCATGCAGGAGCGTTTGGATGCTACACGGCAGAAGATAGAAGAACTGAAAGGTTCGGATGACATCTCTGTTTCAGCCAACAATGCCGAGGATAAGCAGGAAAATAAAGAAATGTATACCGGCCCTTCCGTTTTGTCGTATACCCTTGAGGGAAGGCGGGCTGTCAGCCTGCCTGTGCCTGTGTACAAATGTCCTGGAGGGGGCGATGTAACCGTCAGCATTGAGGTGAACCGGAATGGTTATGTCGTGGATGTTTCAGTTCAAACAAAAATATCGACGGATAACGACTGTTTGCACGAGGCTGCCAGGGATGCCGCAAAACGTTCGCGTTTTAATGCCGATGCCTCTACCCCTGAGAAACAAAAGGGCGAAATAGTGTACCGTTTTATTGCCCAATAGACTATGAAACAGTATTTATTTGGGAAGACTCTGGATGAGCTTAAAGAAAGTACATCCTCATTAGGACTTCCAGCCTTTACCGCCCGCCAACTGGCTGATTGGTTTTACAAGAAAAAAATTACCAATTTTGCCGAAATGACAAATTTGTCGATAAAAGCACGTGCCGTTTTAGCTGAAAATTTCGAGCTGGGGAGAATTTTACCATGTAACTTCCAATCTTCATTTGATGGTACAAAAAAATACCTTTTCCGTATTTTTTCCGGCCATTATATCGAAGCGGTCTACATCCCCGATAAAGACAGGGCTACGCTTTGCGTATCGTCGCAGGCCGGATGCCGTATGGGTTGCCGTTTTTGTGTGACAGCACGGCAGGGCTTTCAGGCAAATTTAACCGCCGGCGAAATATTGAACCAAATGTATAGCATTCTCGAAAGTGAAAAGCTTACAAACCTGGTATATATGGGGATGGGCGAACCGATGGATAATATTGATGAGGTACTAAAAAGCCTTGAAATTATTACCGCCAATTATGGGCTTGCCTGGAGCCCGAAACGGGTAACGGTTTCAACCATCGGCGTGCTGCCGGCCATGAAACGTTTTTTAGACAAGAGCAAATGCCATCTGGCTGTCAGCCTACACAACCCGTTTGACGATGAACGTCAAAAACTGATGCCGATGCAAAAGGCATACCCTATTGCCGATGCCATTAAACTTATACGAGGATATGATTTTACGGGACAACGCCGGGTTAGTTTCGAATATATTATGTTTGCCGGAGTAAACGATAGCGACTGCCATGCCAACGCCCTTGTACAATTGTTAAAGGGGCTTGAGTGTCGGGTAAATCTTATCCGTTTTCATCCGATTTCCGGCAGCGAATTACACACATCCGATGATAAAACAATAGAACGTTTTAAAAACACCTTGAATTCGAAAGGTGTACTTACCACCATCCGCGCATCGCGCGGGCTTGACATTCTCGCTGCCTGCGGAATGTTATCGACCAAGGAAAAAAACAGCAAAAATTAGGAAAAGAAAGTTTCAGTTGTTTTTTACTGTGCCGAAAAGGTTTTTCGGTTTAATGGTCAAAAAGTAAAATAAATAAAGTGCAAGTAATTGAAATATCTATCTTTGCACCATTTTTTGGTGGTGACGTAAAAAGTATGCTGATGTAATCTTTTTATATATAGCTCATTATAATCAAATTTAAGGGCTCCATATCGTTGTTATTTAGAATGATTACAAGCAACTGAATTGTAAATGATTGATTATATGATATTTTTTTAATTAAATATTTTGTTTTGATGTTTTAATAAATATTAAATTCGCTTTTACATGATTGGATGCCAATAAATTGATGCAATATACTTTTTGAAACATCACCAATAGTAGAAATATCATTTTTATAAATCACATATTATCATAATATTATATTAGAGATATTTTTTAGTGAGGTTGCCCTGAGTGTTTAAAAGCTTATTAAAGGCTTTTTAAAAGCTTTTGAAACGTATTTTAAAAGCTCCGAATTTGGTTCGGGACTTTTCGTTTAAACTTGAGGCGGCCTATTAATGGGCGCCAATCAAAACCGTATAACCCAGAAATATTTAATAAAGTTCTAAAAAAAATAGACATTTCATTTTGGCGATTATAAAAGAATGTTGTAGTTTGTAATGTTTATTATCAACAGGAACTACAACTATTCTTTCATTTAAATATTTCCTATCTCTTTTTATTCCGAGTTTTGAAAAATAACGGTTTTTTAATTCATTGTTATCGTTCTCAATGAACCAATATTCAATTTTCCATAGATATTTAGAGAGCCATTTAAAATACAAATCATCATTTGATGTATTGTTGTCAATGAAATCAGAGAACGGATTTTTTCTCTCTCCCTTGTAATACTTGTATTTGCTGTAATCTGCCAACTTCCTGTATTTACACCCTTAGCATAGCTTCGGGCGATATGTTTAACTCTATACACAACAACCGGGCTATTTTGAGGGTCGGCTCCGAGCGACCGGCGATATAGTCGTTAACGCGGGAGGGGCTAATGCCGATGTTGCTTGCCAGCTCCCGCTGCGTGATTCCCTTTTCTTCCAAAGACAATTCTATCAGTTCCGAAACCGTCGGCTTTTCAATCGGGAAATGAGCTTTTTCGTAAGCTATCACAATATCCGACATAACGCTCAACTCCAAAGCCTTTTTGTCATTGGCGGGCATGTTGTCATCAACCAAAGGAAGAAGTTCCTCCACCTTTGCGAGCGCAAATTCGTACTGTTCTTTTGTTATCTTTTCCATACCTGCGTTTGATTTTATATGGTTGAACAATTTATCTTATCGTATTCCCCGTGTGTTCCCACAAAGCGGATAAAGATATATCCCATTGTGAATTTTATAATGACAATGAGCCTGTATTTGTTGCCTTTTATGTTGAAAACATAGTGCTGGTTGCCTGTGTAATCGGTTGCCGGAAACTCGACCTTTATGTTTGAAAGGTTTTTCCAATCGGCTTTCAACGCGGCGTGATACCAGCGTTCAAGCGAAACACGGGAATCCTCACGCCCTTTCGTCTCATAAAACTCTTTCAGTTTTTTGTGCGATACAATCCTCATTCGTCGTTTAATTTGATGCGAATATACATAATAATTTTGAATTATAAATTTTTGCCCGAATAAAATTTTATAAAGACGAACGCAAGGGAAAAAGAATTAGAGCAACTAAGTACAGAATATTACAAAAAAAATCGGGAATGTTCGCAGTTGAACACTCCCGAATCGTTTGGTCAGCCACTCGCCTCCCGGTTTCTTCTGATTAGCCGGGATTGTTTGATTATAGCTTTCTTTGTGATAACAGTACCCCCGCCGCTTAATCCGGCGTGTAGAAGTGAGCTCTTTGTCATCCCTACCTGTTCCTCGTTTAAAACCGTATAAACGGCGGAGATACTCCCGAAGTAGTAATCTTTCCGCTTCCCGATAAGGTGTACATGGATAACTTTTGTCATATCCTAAAATCCAATTTACACCAAATAATGACTTTGGTTCAACGATGAACATGTTTATTATCAACCTATTATAAATTATAATTTTTTATTGATTTTGAATGTTATTTTTCGTAATTAATGATAAATAAACGAGTTGATAAAAAAGACTATTTTTAGCATTGGTATTAAATATCTGATAATCAGTGTATAAATATTACAACAAAGTCATTATTACACTCTAATCTATAAACATTATTTAGACTACAATAAATATTTATACAAATAGCTGCGTAATAATACTTATTATCTGTATATGCGAATTAACTGTTAATTATATATTTTACAAAAGCGTAGCGGTCAATATTACAAAAATATGCACTAACAAAGCCTTTGCAGACCCGAATTTGGAAGCTCTTTGAATAGCTGATTTTTATATCAGCCTATTGAATAACTATTCTACAACCTGGCTTAGCGATGGCGCAGTCTTCGAAAACCAATCATCAGCCGCTTTAAACATCCGCTTGATATTCTCCAGCGTAGCTTTCAGCTACTTCACCGGCGATAGCATCTGTGCCCGATTGCCGTCATTTACTTTTGCATGCTTTTATCTTCAGACTTTACCGGAAAAAGACATTCATAGCGGGAATACCACTCCAATTATCCCTGAACTCATTCATGCCGATTTTTTAAGCAGGGCTTATGATAATTTCCTCCGCGGGACAGGCAAGGTTCCTTCCTTGCGGCTGGTCGGCATGCGGAGCTTAACGCCATAAGGTAAACCACTCTACGGACAAAGCATATATTGCTGAGGTCATCAGTAAATGCGGGTTTAGAATTATAGCTGAAACGTGGAACATAATATGGCCGTTCGTTTTCATAAGTGCCGCATAAGTACGTTCTCTCAATTATTTTATATTATTCATTATTTGTAAGTGTCTTGTTTATAGATATTTTATAGTTTTAATAGTATAAACTAATTTCGCAGATGTACTTACATCTAAATAAATTTTCACTAAATTCATTTGCTTATCCCTTGGTTAAAACTAATTAAATGAACTTGAAAAACCCATTTAAATTAATAATAAGTAATGAGATAAGCAGATTTTACACGCTTTTTGAGCCTATTTTTTAACTGCTAATTCATTGTATATTATTCAATAATCAATGTGTAATAAACAACCGAGCTTTGCGAGCTCACCGAAAGTAATTATCAATTGTATAAATTTGGTTAAACCTTTTTATCATATTATCGTCTTATAGGTAGTTTCATAAGCATTTTAGGGTTAATAAAGAAAGGCATTCCATGTTATTGTTTGGGATGCCTTTTTTGTTTACTTCAACAACAGCTTGCAAACGATTGGGTTTAACAGAGTATTGTAAGGGTAATATGCAGTTATATCAATTCGCAGGCTTAGTTCCGCAATTAAAAGATAGTCGGGTAAAACTGGTATTTCCGAAAAAAACATCTATTTTAGAAAGCTAAGTAATTAAAAATATTTGTTACAACATTTTTGTATAATTAAATAAAAATCAGTGTATTATATCCAATAATAGAGTAGATAAATATAAAAATGAAAGTTGTAAAATTAACAGAAGCCGAAAAGGAAAATTTGGAGTATTTGTACAAAACCAGCGACAAAGCTGTTGTTCACAGATATAGTTTAAACTTACTGCAGTCTAATGACAACCACTCTATGAAATCGGCCTGTTCAATAACTAAAGTGGAGCGCACCACACTTTACCCTTTATATAACGCATGGGAAGCAGCTCACGGAGAAGATAACTCCTATACTATCTTTAAGTATAGTTCAAGACCATGGCGCCAAAATTAAGCTGGCTGTTGTAAAAGAACGAATTAAAGATATGCTGAAGAACATAGCCGGAATTTGAACCCGATACCTGCATCTTTTAGATAAAGAGGATTATATAGACATCTATTTCGGAGAAGAGTTCCATCTCGGACTTACTCCCAATGTTCCTTATGCATGGCAGTACAAGGACAATTCTGTTCTCTTACCTTCCAAAGGAGCTCGAAGTCTGCCAGTATTTGCTTTGACGAATCCACAGTATAAGGTTTTTTCAAAATGATAGAGGGTACAACTAAATCCATAGACATAATTTCCGTCTTAGATGAGTTTGTGCAGACTATCTCCAAAAAGACGATTCTTGTTCTGGATAATACACCCCGTCACAGTAAGGCTTTTAAAAAGAAAATCCTGTTTTGGAAAAGTTTGGACTTGTATATATATTTTCTACCCCCTTATTCGCCTGAACTGGACAAGATTGAAATATTATGGCGATTCACCAAACACAAATGGCCGCTTTTTGATGCTTTTCTTAATTTCAATAAGCTCAAAGATCGTTTGAACCTTGTCTTATAAAATATCGACTCAAAATGTTGTATTAATTTTCATTGAATATTTATATCAGTAATTTTATAAGGTTTGTAAAACAGGGGAAAATCAAAGGAGGCTTTTTCCCCTGTCCCAAACTTTGCGAGAGCCAGCGAATCAGGGGAATAATTCCTCTGCCTTGCCAGCATTCAATCAATTTTCGGATTTGTTCCTTTTAATTGTTGCTTTTACAGGCAAAACGAATACTACTGGGGAGAGCTTAATAAATCTCATATAAAATACTATAATTGAAAGTCGTTAGATCGGATATACCAAGTGTACGAATCGTCTTTGTACAGAATGGCTTTTGAAAAGTTCATAAGGTCATCCGACTGTATGTGCAGGATGAAGGATGGATCTTCGTTTATAATGGCCTGAGCAAGGTTACGTAAATCGTGCGATTTTATAAGGCCGATAAAACTCCGATCTTTGTCAATTACGGCTTTGGCAAAGCTTTGCAGATCGGGTATTTTAATGTGCCATGCCAACGATTTATCTTTATTAATTAACGCCTTAGCCAGGTTTTTTAAATCGTCCGATTGTATATCCCATGTATACGAGTCGTTATTGTTTACAATAGCCTTAGCCAGATTTTGCAAGTCCTCGGTAGTTATTTTAGTTGCTTGACTAAAACCAATTTGCGTACAAAAAATTGTGATAACAAATAAAATCCATTTCATTTTATGTAAATGATAATAAGTAATGCCACATTTCTTTGTTATCCTGAACACCAGTGAAGCATCTTATTCCTCAGTGATAAATAAATTTATTCAGGATGACAATAGATCAATAAATTCGTTTTCGTTGAAAAATTTATATTGTCTTTTTCGTAAAAGTAATATATTTTTCGATATACAAACTAAAAAACACTAGTCGTTGGATGTATTTATTCGGAATTACCCTTCCCGTTTTAAATTATTTATATCATTGATGTAACAATTTCCGGAAATACTCGTCATATAAATAGAAACATTTGAGCAGTAAAATGTTTAAGCGTTTTTATGGTAAATTTTTGTAGTGTTCGAAGCCGGGGTATTATTATTTATACTCCGGCTTCTTGTTTGATTATGGCGCTGACAGGTTTTACAGTTCACCGGTTGTAACCGGAACACAATATAAAATAAATCGAATGATAACAAGATTTATTTACATGTAACGCGGCAGCGACGAAAACTGTATTTGGGTTGCCGAATACAATGAAAAATTTAATTTAACAATAGGTTCAAGTTTTTTTTGAAGAAGAAATAAAAAAGAAATACGATTCGGAAGAAGCCCCGAAGAAAGATCTGGAGGCAGAGTTAAAAAAAATGGAAGTGGACGGTTTTAAGATAGTGGTCAAACAAACATTTGCCGATTCGGAAAATTCGGCAGTTGACGAACTCGAATCGCAAATATTATTGCGGTATATTATAGTTAGGGTAATCCTGTACGATATTGCTTAAAAGCGCTCGTACACAGGCAATCAAAATGCTGAAAATGAGAATACGAACAGTATCGAAAAGTACAATATGGACACCATGCAGTTTGTTGTTGATTTGAATGACCACGATTCGTTGAAAAATTGCTGGAATGATAAATTGAAAACTTTGAAGATCTGGTAGCGGGTATCCATGTGAATTATGGCATCAAATATGGATACATCAAATCTGGAGGAAGAGATTGTTGTTCACGAAAATGATGCATATGAATCATTTAATAGCGATAGGCTTTTTTATCATTCCATAGCACAGCACAAAGACCTGAGGCCTTCGCATGCTGAATTTGTAGCCATGTGTGAAGAGACCCCGCATTCCGCAACGAAGAAACACTCCAAGGGGCATGGGCAGCGTTTGAACTGGCAATGATTGATAAGCAATATCTCCGTAATTATATCGACTATTGCAACTCGCTTGCCGATAACTTAAGGTTTTATTACGATCGGTTTAATCCGTACCATCAAGGCTTGCATATGAGGGTGTCCAAAAAGTTTTGGATACCCTTTTTTCTTGCCTTATTTTTCACTATATTTAAGTCATAAATCAAAGACACTCATTACTTTATGGGCAAGATATCATGGAAGCCCAATAACCAAGGTCAAGGTGTTCTTTTTCCGGTAAGCATAGATAGCAAAATCCCCGAAGATCACCCCGTTCGCTTAGTCAA
>JAISFN010000128.1 GCA_031263585.1 Prevotellaceae bacterium
CTGCGCTGTCGATACGGCGTTCAACATGGTTTTAATATTTCCACTAATAGGATTTTTCATGCCAACCGGTACATCTAAGCCACTGGCAGTAAGCCTGTGCTGTTGATTTTCAACAGACCTTGCTCCAATTGTTACATATGAAAGTAAATCATAAATATAATGCAGTACTTCCGGATACAACATTTCATCAGCGGAAAATAGGCCTGTTTCCTCAATAACTTTTATATGGATACGGCGAACGGCAAATATTCCAACAGCCATATCTTCACCGCTGCCAATAAACGGCTGGTGCAATAAACCTTTATATCCATTACCATTTGTCCTGGGCTTGCTGGTATATATTCTTGGAATTATTAAAATACGGTCCTGTACTTTTTCATGAATCTTTGCTAATCGTAATACATATTCCAAAACAGCTTTTTCATTATCAGCAGAGCAGGGACCGATAATAAGAAGTAATTGATTTGATTTATTTTCAAAAACACGTCTTATTTCTTTATCCCGTTCTAGTTTTATTTTTGCGCATTGTGCGGTAAGAGGATATTTTGCGATTACTTCCTCCGATGACGGTATTTGTTTTAACAGTTCCATAAAATTTATATTGCCCCCAGCTCAACTTTGCCATTTATTTCCGCAGACATATAGGCCGCATATATAATACGAACGGCATCATAAGCTAAATCAAAACCTGATTTAGGATCCCTGTTAAACTGTACTGCCTCCATAAAGTCACGCATCTCATCAACATATCCCCGAATTATTTCATCTTCTAAAAACAGCTTATTCCAACCTAGTTTTGCCGGCAGCATCTCAGACAAATATACATCATCCAAATTATCATGATCAAGAAAATAAGTACTCATTAAATCCGACATTGTTAAATTGCAGTATATTGCCGCATCATTGCAGTAAAGCTCCACATAATTTTTACTGCCCCCCAACAAGGTGTCCGTTGCCATAACAACAGCTCTGGTATTATCAGAGAATTCCAATATAACTGTTCCGAAATCTTCAACATCAACCGGGTTTGCAGCTATATGCCGATGTTCATATTCGGATAACCCCGGTGTTATTCGTGCCATATCGGCTAATACACTTTTTACTTTAATTTCCACATTACGTTTTATTGCTTCTTGCTGCTTTAACCATAAAATTGCAGATAATGGGTGAATACCGGTTCTGACAAAGGTGCCTCCTCCTGTTTTATCCCATTCACCCGCAACTGGTGAGCTTGACCCTTTTAGGCTTTCTTCTCCCTTTGCAAATAATATGCGGCTTCCTTTTTTTGAAATAATTTCTGCGGCTTTAGTTATTGCCGGAGCATAAATAAAATTCTCGGCATACATAAATTTTTTTTCGGAACTATTTATAATTTGCCTTAACGTTCTCAGTGATTCTAGTAAATAAAAATACATCATTTTTTTTGAAGTATTTATACCAATTGGATAATCCTCACCATGATTGCCGAAATAGCCCGTTAAAGGCTTTTCACAAATTACATGCTTATTCGCCAAAATGGCTTTTTCAATCATTTCGGCATGTAAATAAGGGGGCGTACAAATATCTATTATATCAATCTCGTCATCATTAAGCAAATCGTTAAAATCAAATGATATCTTCTCAAATCCGAATAGCCGCTTTACCGTTTCTAATTGCTCATTCCTCCGCGCAACAATTGTTTTTAATCTTATTGAAATGCCATTATATCTTTTTAAAGCATTTAAGTGTAATTCCGCGGCACGGCCCGCTCCTGCCATGCCTATAGAAATGCTATTTTTCATTTCTTTTCCTTTAAAATAATATCAATTATCATGTCCACTTCCTTTTCTTCCAATCCATGATGCGTTGGCAGACAGATAACCTCGCTGGCAAGCTTTGTTGCAATTGGAAGATTATTCTCCGATGCTGAAACGAGGTTTCGGTATGGAGAGAAAGAACTTATAAGCGGGTAGAAATAGCGCCTGCTAAATATACCGTAATCCTTTAATTTTTCGTATAAAATATCACGGCCTGTTCCCAATTTGACTTTATTAACAAAGATAGGAAAATACGAATAGTTATATTTGACTTCGTCAAGATCTTGCATGTACCGTATCCCTGGAATATTTCTTAATTCTTTCCGGTATTGCTCGACAACGATCTTTCGTTTACCGATTGCTTCATCAATATAGTTTAAATTTAAAATACCGTATGCCGATCGTATCTCATCCATTTTTCCATTAATTCCCGGTATACTTACCTCAGATTCGCCCTCAAAGCCGAAATTCTTCATATAATCAATTTGTTTTTTAGTTTCCTTATTCTGACAGACAATTGCCCCGCCTTCTATAGTGTTATAGGTTTTTGTTGCATGAAAGCTAAGGGTTGACATATCTCCAGCGTTCAAAATACTTATTCCGTTTTTCTCAACCCCAAACGCATGTGCAGCATCATAAATTACTTTTAATCCATATTTATCTGCAATTGATTGTATTTTTTCTGTATTGCACGGATTGCCATAGACATGAACAGGCATAATTGCGGTAGTTTGCTTTGTAATAGCATCTTCAATTTTTGTTGGATCGAGATTACCCGTCTCCTCTTCAACATCCACAAATACCGGCGTTAATCCATTCCACCAGATTGCATGGGTAGTTGCTACAAAACTGAATGGTGTCGTAATTACTTCTCCAGTTATTCTTAATTTCTGCAAGGCTATCATCAACGGTATTGTGCCATTTGTAAACAGGCTAATATAAGGCACTTTAAGGTACTCACATAAAGCCTTTTCCAGTTCTGTATGATAAAATCCGTTATTTGTTATCCATTTACGATTCCATATATCTTCAAGATATGGGAAAAATTCCTGTAGTGGCGGAAGCAACGGTTGGGTTACGGTAATCATAATATCACGCAATCCCCAGCATTTCTTTGTACCTGCCCACGGCCTCTTCCACCGGGCACTGGTCCAGCAGTATTCTCCCGTGTTCCAGGATAAGTCCCTTGTTGCACAGGTTTGCCACCGCCCCGATATTGTGGCTTACAAACAGTATGGTACGGCCCTGGCTGGTACTTAAGCTGTTCATCTTGCCCGTAGCCTTCTGCTGAAAACCCACGTCCCCCACCGCCAGCACCTCGTCGGCTATCATAATTTCGCACTCAAGATGGGCGGCAATGGCAAAACCCAGGCGTATATACATGCCGGAAGAATACCGCTTAACCGGAGTGTCGATATGCGGCCCCACTTCGCTGAAATCTATTATCTCCTCAAGCTTGCGGCTTACTTCCCGCCGTTTCATCCCCAG
>JAISFN010000142.1 GCA_031263585.1 Prevotellaceae bacterium
AATCATGTAAAAGCGAATTTAATATTTATTAAATCATCAAAACAAAATATTTTATTTAAAAAATATCATATAATCAGTTATTTACAATTCCGTTGCTTGTAATCATTCTAAATAACAACGATATGGAGTTCTTAAATTTGATTATAATGAGCTATATATAAAAAGATTACATCAGCATGCTTTTTACATTGCCACCAATTATTTATCTGCTGAATGGCTCTAAGTAATAGAGTTAATATACAATTAATTAAACGGCTCGGAATTTCAAATCCGAACCGTTTTTGTTTTACCATGCTAATAAAAACCAGACAAGTTAAAAGAGACTTTGAAACCCCAATTGCTGTATTCGAACTTTTCGAATCCGATAAAAGTTCCTAAACTACCTAATAACCATATGTTGCTAAGCCCATAGCCGAATTCGGTGTAATTTTTCAGATAAGGGGTGGCGAGATATGAGAAATATAAATTCTCCTGAATCATTGTTCTGTTTAGTAAAGGCAAGTGTTTCAATAATAAATAGGGTGAAGTATACTGCGCCGATGTACTTGCGTACCATTCGTTTGTCGAGGGCATGTATGTTTCCAGCGTGTTGTAGCTCCTGTCGAATGGCGAGAACAGTAATTCGAACTCCTTTATGTTGAAATGCCTGAAATCGCGGAAGTGCATATTTTTATTGTTCGGGAACCATCCCGCAGTTGCGTTATACCGGAATGACCTCATCGAACCCAGATTAAAATGCTGTTGTACAGATAATTCAAATTGATCAAAATCGGATTCACTATCGAAAATGCCTTTAATGCCCTTGCGCCACATAAAGCTAAATGTGGGGTAATTCGACCGTACACTATATTTTGTACGGCCGTATTTGCTGTAGTACTGCTGTGGCGTATATGTTAGCGATATTCCTATAATGGCTGCCTTACGGTCGTTAACCAGTGAATTGTCGGCAGCTACGTAAGGGTTTTGTACAGGTATATTCGGTCTGAAATCGCGTGATTTTTTATAAAAAAGCGAGTAGTTGCTTGTATTTTCAAGTTCTTTGCGCGAATGGTAACTTAATCCGATATCGCTTTTCAGCCCATTTATAATTTCGAAAGAATTGCTAATCGAAACGTAACGGTTTTCGAAATAATTGTTGAAATTTTTGCGGAAAAACAATGTAGAGATTTCGTTATCTAAACGGGGAAGCCCTGAAATATAGTTAAAATCGGAAGTCTTCACGCCTCCCTCTACTGATATATGACCTTGTTTTTCGGGCCAGTAGCCGTAGCTTACACTTGCGCCGAACATAAAACGTTTGCGACTGAATGCATACTCTCCGCTAAAGCTTATCCGTAAATTGGTAGTATCCTTAAATTGTTTACGCAGCCCGATGGCCTGTTTGTAGCTTACCCCGTCAACAATATTATACCGCAGGAATGAGGGGTTTAATAAGCCTTCGTAGATAAACGATGTTGTCGAATCTATTTTGTACGAATTCCAAATCATTAAACCCATAATAATATCGCCGACGCCTTTTTTCTTCTTCAACGAATCGGGCTGAGTTTTTCCGGCCCGTATAGAGTCTCTTATTTTATAGCTTTTTACCTCATCACTCATTAACGGAACTGGACGGGTTTCGTTCCAATATATCGAATCCCGTTTTTTAGCATCTTTATCAACAATCAGTTTATAACGGTCGCTTAAATCCAACGGATTTTTATTTTTAAGGCTATCGGGCAGTAGTTTAGCGTCTTCTTTTTCTTTTTTACGCATCAAACGCGATATCCTGTAAGCATCCCTGTTGCTCATGTCGCTTTTGTTCATTATTTCTTCAATCTGTTGCGCTAACTCTTGCGATTTTTTCGATACGTTTTTTTGAGAAACGGTTTGCTCTGTATCCATTGGTATTGTTACCGTAAATTTACCTTTCGATTGCGGATTTACCACATAGCTTTTATACTTTATCGACGATACGTAAGTTGCAGCCGCTTTATTGCCTAACATGGATATGGATACATCCATATTATTGCTTATGGGCATCCAAACATTATCCTCCAGTTCTCCATAGACTTGGCGATTGGTAGCTTTAATCCCAATATTCTCGCTTGACAGTTCGAAACGGTGAACGTTCCAATAACCATCCGAGATGTATAAATACCCGGTAAATGTCATGGCGTTTTTATATTTAGGTTCCACCTTTATTTTGTTGACGATATATTTACCTTCGGCTGAAAAACCCTCGTACGTAAAGTTATAGTATGAAAGAGCTTGGGGTGATAGAGGCGAAATAATACCGCCTTTGTTTTCGGGGTTATAAATATTGTAATTGGCCATTCCCAATTCTACGTTCATTTGGTCGGGGAAGGTATTGGAGATTGATTTTACAGTTTGGTGATATTTCCCCTGATCGTATTCTATTTCATTCATACTCTCCTGTAAATACTTATCACCCACTTTTATTTCCATCTCTTTCAGTTCTGTTCCGGCCATGGCTTTTATTAGTCCCGATATTTTTTCAACAATTAAAGTTCCCTTAATATAAACATCGGCATGGTATTTATTTAACTGGTTCATGTAATAAGGTGCCATGCCAATCGCCTTTCGCATCATATCATAAGCAGGGTTCTCCTGTTTTGAACCCACCGATGCCATTGGCAAATCGTACACCCTATCAATAAGTTTTATAATGATATCTCCTGACGAGGGTATATGTATGGTTTGGGTTGCCGCCTCGTAACTTAAATGCTGGAATGAGCATGTGTATGTGCCTTCAGGAACTTTTATCTCGAAATAACCTTTTTCATTGGTCGATGTACCCATACTCAATTCTTTGATAAAAATAGAGGTATAAGGTATCGGTTCGTTTTGATAGTTGACAACCTGCCCCTTTATAAACTGAGCTGGAAGGGTGTGTGAAAATACGATATTGATAACTAATACAATAATAACGTAAGTAAACATTTTTTTCATATCTTTCAAATGCTTTAGGATTGTAAAAGTACGCAATTTTGACTTAAAACAAACACAATCGTTTAATAGCTTGTGAAAAATTATTGATTTACAGCTTATAGCCTATACATTTAATACTCCCAAACTGCTTAACAATCTTTATTCATAAATTATTTGGAGCAAGCGCATGAAATTATTCGGGATAAAAACATATATCCGTTAAATTTGTAGCTTTGTATTTTTATTTAAAACATAGAACTGAAATAGCAGACAAATCAAAATACAATTTGTGAATAAGAAGCTCGTATACTTAATTATCATAATATTCTTATTGCCATTTTTTTTGAGTGGTTGCGCCAATTCTTCAAGGGGGCCGTCGGGAGGACCTAAAGATACTATCCCCCCCGATTTATTAGGCATTAATCCGGCATATTATACAACCAACTTTAAAGGTAAGCAGGTAAGTTTTACATTTAACGAATATGTTCAGTTTAAAGACCAAAATAAACAATTTATCATATCTCCCCCGCTTGAAAAAAGACCGGTTTTAAAAATCAGGGGAAAGCAGGCCATTGTGGAATTTGCATCTGATTTACATGATAATACAACTTATTTCATTGATTTCGGGACAAGTGTTGTTGATTTAAATGAAAGTAACCCCGCCAAATATTTGTCAACGGTTTTTTCTACAGGGTCTGTAATTGATTCGATGATATATGTGGGGCGCTTAGTTGATGCTTTTACGTTAGACCCGGTGGAGGGTTCGTTTGTTTTTTTATACGAAGAAGATATAGACTCCATTCCTTATCTGAAAAATCCGAATGCCCTGACACGGAGCGATAAGGACGGGGTGTTTGTAATAAAAGGACTTAAACCCATCGATTATAAGATAGTAGCTGTGGACGACCTTAACGGTAATTATAAATATGACGGGGGAGGAGAGCGAATTGCCTTTTCCAATACCTTGGTACAGACCATGCGTATTAATGATAGCGACACGTTAACGTATGGTGAACTGCCGATGTTGAAAATGTTTTCGGAAAATTTGAGGAGGCAGTTTTTAAGCAGCTATAAGCAACCTGAAAAACGACAAATAGAATTGATTTTTAATCAAATAAACCCTGAAATTATAAGTTTTGACGTTGAAAATTTAACGACAAATGATTTTATAATCGAACATAGCCGCTGGAACGACACATTGCGCTATTGGATTAAAAACCAGACAGTTCCAGACTCGATAAAAGCGGTGATAAGTTATATGAAAACGGATAGCCTTAACCAATTATCACCTACGGAATTAAATTTAAAAATGGAACTTGAGGAAAAAGAAGACGCGAAAACAACTCAAAGTAACAGAAACCGGAAAAAGAAAGAACAAGAAGAAGATATTGAAGAAATTATAACTCCCAACATCATAAGCAACGCACGAACTATTCTCGAAAAGAATATCCGGCTCAGTTTTAAATCACCCCTAATTACTTGCGATACCACCCTGCTTGCTTTGTATAAATTTAATGATGAGGGAGATAAAAAAGAAAAAATAAACTTTAAATGGATGCAGGATACATTGCATATTCGTGAATACAGTATACAAGCCGAGTGGAAAACATCCGGAAAATATGAACTTAACGTGCAACCTTATGCTTTTACGGATATTTACGGTTTAAGTAACGATAGCATTGTTATCACTTTTGAAACGGCCAATCCCGATAAATACAGCTCGATTACGGTTAATTTGAATAACGCCGACGGTACTTATATTGTGCAATTGATAAAAGATAAAAATGTGTTGTCGCAAAAAATAGCATCCGGAGAAGGTAAGTTGGTTTTCAGGTATCTTGATGCGGCAAAATACCGGATACGCATAATCGAGGATAAAAACAATAACGGTATTTGGGACGCTGGGCTTTATTTACAAAAGTTACAGCCCGAACGGGTAGGCTTTGTTAAATTTTCAGACAATTCGGATGAACTTGACTTACGTGCCAGTTGGGATATCGAGCAAATGGTGGATATCAATTTGATTTTTAAGTAGGATGAAGAATAAATATGTAGTAATAGTTTTATTATTTGTTAGCTTTGCCGTTTCAGCTACGGTAAAGGCTCAACATTATGTAGGTATAAAAGATGCTTATGGGATTATGGGTATTGCTACGTCGCCGGATTTAGGAGCCGATGCTCTGACAACCGTTTTTAATCCGGGAATAGTATACCGTTACGAGCATAAAAAATACTTTGCCATTCAAACCGAATTGAATTATTTGGCCAAAGGCTATAAACTGGACGATATAACCCATCGTATTTATTCATACGAGCTACCTTTACTGGCACAGGGTTTTGTGCGTTTGGGCTGGTTTCGTCCCTATGTTACGGGTGGCGCTTTTGTCGGCTATATTTATAAACGTAAATTAGAAATGGACGGTAAAAACTATAAATACAAAACAGACAATTATGATAACCGCTTTGAATACGGCATTGTAGGAGGGGCGGGTATGGCATTTGCCATTTCACGCTTTGAGTTGCAGTTAGAGTGGCGGTATCAGCATGCATTTTCGTTTTTACGCGACCCGCACATCGAAGGGACAACCCAGTACATTAATTCCACGCAGATGATGATTTCGCTCACCTTATTTTATTGCTTTGGCAAGTAATATTTTACAGGATTTAACTTTAGTATATAATTAAAGTTGAATGCAGGGCTTGAATGTATAATTTTATTTGTATAATCTATATTATCCAGCGTCCGCAATCTTTACACAAATAATTCTGCTTTCCTAAGTGTTTTTTGCCATTTTTCTTTATCTTTGTCCCTTAACGGTGGGGAAATACAGTTCTATTTTTATTTTCATTCAACAAAAATACAAGCTATTTCTTCATTGTCAATTTTTTATACCAGTATACTTTTTAAATCACCACCAACAATTAAACATCAAATTGTTGATAAAAAGCAATTTATCTGCATAACATCAATAACTATGGCTATACACTACAACACATATCTTAAAATTATGCCAAACATTTTCAAAGCCTCGTCATATATTATACTCATCCTATTAAATATCAATTCAATATTTGCGCAAGACAGGCGCGATATTTTAAAAACACCATCTACAATTCCGGTAAATAAACCTTTTGATTTCGGTCTTTTATCGGCACCCGATCAGATAGGCTTTGGGAGACTGAGTATTGATACGGTTAAATATAACACCAGCGAGAAGATGATTCTTAACTCTCCCGGCTCATACCGGTCTGTTCGTTTGTCTATGCTATTGAATGAAAAAGAATTTAGCAAATGGGAATTAGAAACTTTTAATACTGCACGGTTAAGCTTAACTATACTATCGGGTAAAATTCTCCGAACGTCTTCGCTATCACTATTCGGAGTACCTGTATCCATCAGTTATATGGCGCCCGGAAAAGCTGCAACCAAATTATCTACAGACGGCTTGCCTCCAATATATCCGATACAGGCCAGGCAAAGAATAGAAATCAGAAAACATATTGAACGTATTGAACATGAAATGCAGGAAAAACGGAAAAACGCTCCTTTTGACGGAGTTGATGATATGTTTGATGTGGTGTTTTGCTTTACCCAGGCCATTAAAAAAGTAAATTTCAGGCAATTTAAAACATAATGATTAATTGTGAAGCGTTATATAGCTTACAATAAATAATTCCATTATAATAATTATTACCAAGGAATTATCAATAATCAATGTGCAATTATCAATTAACAATTATATAATTTGCTTATTCGTTGATTTTCTCATTAGCAAATTGATACATTAGCAACTAAGCTATACATCATCCGTAAAACGCCATCTTATTCAGCTTTAAATCATGCAAAAAAATTACCGGTTATTTTTCTTTCCTTTTTTCATTCTTTTAGCATCCCCCGTATTTTCCCAGAAAATAAAAGATACGATTATTGGTTCAAAAGATACATTAAATATATTTTTACCGCTAAATACGAATAAATCCGGTAAAATAAATTTGATGATGGCGCCCGACCAGATAGGTTTCGGACAATTGAGGATTGATACGATTGAAAAACCTTACACAATTAAACAGCGGATTATCGACTCGGCCTACCGCTCGGTTAGTTTGTACATGGCTCTACATAAAAAAGAATTCAAAGCATGGGAAAGAGAAAATTACCCTATTACTAAGAGTTTTCATATAAATTGGAACCTGGGTACTCCTCCTTCCAGAGGAATTAATTTATGGGATATTTTCAGGTTATTTTTCGGAAAAAATTTCGGGTGCGATAAATGGCAAATATCGGCAGATGACCGATTAAAGCTTGAAGGAGAGTGGAGTCACAAACAGCGTATCGAGCGGGATAAAAAATTACAGGGAAAATATGAGGAGGATGAAAATCAACATAAAGATAATCCAAGTTTTACTGTATCTTTGCAGGATATGATTAATGATTTAATATTCTCGAAAGATTATGTCCGTTTTTGATATTATTGTTATAATATTGCTTGCCATTAGCGCCGTATCCGGATTTCACAAGGGACTTATTATGCAGATATTTGGTATATTAGCCATCTTTCTTGGTGTATTTTGCGCATTTAAATTTTCGGGCTTTGCAGCTTCTTTAATTGGCAAATTTATTGATGTTAACACTGTTACCCTATCTGTAATAGCGTTTATTATTACGGTACTTGCTGTTTGGATAGGCGTTATTTTATTGGGCAGGCTGTTGGATACCATGTTTAAAATGGTGGCTATGGGCTTGTTTAACCGGTTATTTGGATCAGTATTTGCCCTTATTAAAACAATCTTCATTATTGGTATTATTGTATACGCATTGAATTACTTAAATTTATCGGATGAAAGTTTTATAAAAAAAGATTTTGCAAAATCAAAAATATACGGCCCAATGGAACGGCTTACTGAAGCAGCTTTCCCTTATATTAATTTTGATAAATTTGATAAAAAAAGACTGATATTTATGTAATTTCTTTTATTTTTGTATGTTCCATATATATATTATATACCTACATTTTAAACAGAAAACTATGTGTTGTTTTAAAATCTTAATAATCACAGCTTTTTGTCTTGCAAATAGCAGCCTTTTTGCACAAACACCTTGGACATTGGAACAATGCATTCAGTATGCACTCGACAATAACATCCAAATAAAACAGCAGGAACTTTTAGTTGAACAAAATAAAAATAACCTCATTCAATCAAAATTTAACTTACTCCCCGATTTAAGCGCCAATATCGACTATAGATCAGGCTGGGGGCGTTCACTCGATGTAAGTACGTATCAATATGTCGATTCAGACCGTTCTGAAAGCTCTAGTATAACAGCGTCGGCGTCGGTACCACTTTTTGCAGGACTACAAAAGCAAAATACTATTAAACGTAATGATATCGACCTGAAAACCAGCATACAGGATGTTGAAAAATTAAAAAATGATATTGCTCTGAATGTTGCAGCAGCCTATCTGCAAGTGTTATTGGCCAAAGAAAGCGTTGCTATTGCCGAACAACAATTAGTATCAACAAAAGACCAAGTGGAGTGGACAAAAAAGATGGTTGACGGTGGCAAGCTAACACTCAGTAATTTACTAGATTTACAATCGCAACAGGCCGGTGAAGAAGCGCAATTAATTCGTGCCCAAAACGATCTGGCCATTGCATTCGTATCGTTAAAACAATTACTTGAATTAAACGCCGAAAATGATTTGGACATTATAACCCCAGAAATTTTAAGTGTTCCTGAAGATTTTAATGATGAAGGACTTGAAAAGATATATCAACATGCTTTGTTAACTCAGCCCGATATAAAAAGCTCGCAACTACGTTTGGAGAGCGCCGAAAAAACATTGGCCATAGCAAAAGGGGCCTATTATCCTACGCTGAGTTTTTCGGCATCGTATAATACAATGTACTCGAACAGTCCTATAGGAATTGATACTACCGTAATGCCCTACAGACCAATGCCTTCCCACTCTATCTGGAAACAATTCCGTGAAAAACACGGCGAAATGATAGCGTTTAACCTTTCTATACCCATATTCAGAGGATTACAAATCCGTACTCAGGTAAAAAACGCTAGGCTGAATATACGGAACTATGAGCTTGAACTACAAAAAACAAAAAATACATTATACAAAAGTATCCAGCAGGCACAAACCGATGCTATGGGATATCTGAAAAGCTATCAGGCGTCGGTAAAAAATGTCGGCGCTATTAAGGAAGCTTTCCGCTATACCGAAAAAAAATTTAATGTAGGCTCCGTTACATCAACCGATTATATTGTTGCCAAAAACAACTTATTTAAAGCGGAGTCGGATGTTATACAGGCAAAATACCAGTATATTTTTAAAATGAAAATTCTTGACTTTTATAAGGGCCTCCCTATAAAGCTATAGTATAGATAAACGGACGAAACTAATGTAATAAACAACACAGCTATGAAAAAACTTAAATGGTTTATTTTTGCCATTGTTGCGCTGATAATAATTTTGTTAATAGGTAAATCGGCCGGATGGTTCGGGAAACCGGAAATAATACAGGTTGTAACCGAAAAGGTGCAGCGTCATACTATCATCGAATCGATACCGGCCAACGGTAAAATACAGCCGGTTACCGAGGTAAAAATCAGTCCTGACGTTTCGGGCGAAATTGTTGAATTGAATGTAAAAGAAGGCCAGATAATTAATCGGGGCGATTTACTGATAAAAATAAAACCCGAAGTGTATATATCAATGCTCGACAGGATGAAAGCAACCCTTAATTCATCGCAGGCACGTTTGGAACAAATTCAGGCACAACTTGTACAAAACGAACAAAACTTTAACCGGACAAAGAAATTGTACGAAGATAAAGTTGTTCCCGAGTCGGAATATGAAACTGTCGAGTCTCAGTACAATGTGGCGAAAAAACAGCTTGAGGCTGCCAAATACGATGTTTTAAGCGCTCAGGCATCATTGGACGAAGCCCAGGAAAATTTGAATAAAACCTCTATTTTTTCACCGATGAATGGCACTATTTCGTTACTGAGCGTAAAAAAAGGCGAGCGTGTAGTAGGTACCAGCCAAATGGCCGGAACTGAAATGCTGCGTATCGCTAATTTAGATGAGATGGAAGCACAAGTGAGTGTAAATGAAAATGATATTGTACGCGTTAAGCTAAACGATACGGCTCTAATTGAGGTCGATGCTTATCCGGGCAAGATATTCAAAGGTATTGTTACCGAAATTGCCAACTCGGCCGCTGTTACAACCACAGCAGATCAGGTTACCAATTTCCAGGTAAAAATATTTATGCTGCCCGAATCATATACCGACTTGAAACTTCCCAATAACCCGAATCCGTTCCGCCCGGGTATGTCAACATCCGTATATATCCAAACAACAAAACGGGCAGATGTACTTGCCATTCCTATTCAATCCATTACAACGCGCGGCGACTTGGTTGTAGCACGCGCCGACACTACCAAAACCAGTGCACTGGCAGAGTCGTCGGGTTTTGTAAAAGCCAAGGAAATGGTGTTTGTAGCAGCCAGAGATTCGGTTAGAGTAGCAGAAATACAAACGGGCATACAGGATAATAATTTTATCGAAATTACTTCGGGACTGAATGAAAACGACGAAGTGGTAACGCTGCCTTATACTGCCATAGCCAAACGCTTATCTAACGGTAGTAAAATTACTAAAACAACAGCTGATAAGCTGACCTCAAGATAATTAGGTGTGCTTAGTAAACAGGAGCTAAGCTCTTTGAGATTCCGATTAGAAACATTGACCGTATTCTCATACTAAGTCGCTATCAAGTTATCATCTTATAGTTTCAAAGAAAGAGATTTTTCGTTTCGCTCAGGATAACAATATGATAATGGTTTAGTATCATAAAGGAAAATTTTTTATCCAATTTCTTTATTTCGTAATTATCGGTAGAAATGCAAGATTTTGCATCTCTACCGATAATAAATTAGTGCATTAATTTGAAAAAAGTCTGTCAAGGCAATTATTCTTCAGTTCAATTTATTACCTTTGTTTTTTCCTGAAAACTATTAATTAATTAAACTAAAAAACTATGAGGAAGCTTTTATCCCTTTTTATTTTGTTATTTATATCGTTATCCGTATCGGCAAAAGATACTATCAGGGTCAATCAGTGGTCGCTGGCTAAAACCATTGTACTGAAACAGCCTTTTATAAACGATACCGTAAATATATTCGGTGCAAAATGCGACGATAAATTTTTGCTGAAAAGCGCTGTTGCTCAGCCTGCATTTAAGGAGAATATTTCGGTATTGAGTGCTAACGACGAAGGATTTGTTCAGGCAACAAAACCGGACAATAACACAGCTATATATCCCTTTTCTTTCAACATTACAGCAACGGCTTACACCAAAGCCCGCCTTGTGCTTACAAGCCCACATATGTTGGAAATATACGTTAATGGGAAAAAATCGACCGAGAAATTAACCGTACAAAAATCGTTAAAAGATGCTAAAACGGCAGAAGTTCTCTTAAACATGCTTCCGCAGAATTATACTATTAACATAAAATATTTATACCCGGCAAATGACTCTTTAATCCCTTCGATTAAAGCTATTTTAATTACAGATAGTAATAATGCAGGGGTGAATGTAAACCCGAATAATTCGGTATTGAAAAGCCCGATGACTTTAGAGGATGTTATGGAGGGTGAACGTCCCTCGCGTGTAAGCGTATCGCCCGACGGCAAGTATATTTTGGCTGTATCGTCGATAAGCCTGGGAAAAAACAAACAGAAAACACTATATAGAATATACGATTACAATACCAATAGGCTGGTATTAACGTCGGAAGATAGGGGATGGAGTTGGATGCCCCGCGGAAGCAGATTATACTATACGCTTGATACCGAAAAAGGAAAAAATTTAAGGATTCTGGATTTGGCTACCATGCAGGAAATTACGCTTGTAGAAAGCCTACCCGATGGCGGATTTCGCTGGGCTCCGGACGAAAGTTACTTGATTTTTATGATAAGTGACCGTTCACCCGAAAATAAAACCGGCGTTAACCACATTCTTAATCCGAGAGACAGGCAGGCCGGATACCGTAACCGCATGTTTTTAGGGTATTATAAGCTTAACACACAAGTTCTGCAACCCCTTACCTTTGGTAATCGCTCTACTTATTTGGCTGCAATCAGTCCAGATAGCAAAACAATAATTTTTGGCACATCACGCGATAATTATACCGAACGTCCTTTTTCGCTTAGTTCGTATTACCTGCTGAATTTAGAAACGATGCAAGTTGACACGCTATGGAAAGATATTAAATACGGGAATCCGGTTTGTTTTTCTCCCGACGGAAAACAATTATTGCTGACAGGCGGCCCCGAATCATTTGACAATATAGGGCTCGATCCCAAAGTAAAAGGCATACCAAACAGTTACGATACCCAGTCTTATATTTACGACTTGTCTTCGAAAAAGAACAAGGCCATTTCGTTGAATTTTAATCCGTCTATCAAAACGGCTGTATGGAATAAAGTCGATAATAATATATATTTTACAGTTGATGAAGAAGACCGCGTGAACTGTTACCGTTACTTGGTTAGGGCAGAGAAGTTCGAGCAGATGCCATTCCCGGTTGATTTGGTGCTCCAGTTCGATATGGCCGAAGATACTCCTGCCGCTGCATATGTCGGGCAGAGTACATCGTACCCGTCGCAATTATTTAAAACGGATATTAAAACGGCAAAATCAACGGTTATTTACAATCCGATGAAAAACCGTATGGACGAGATGAATTTGGGTAAGGTGGAAGACTGGAACTTTAATTCGAAAAACGGAGAC
Source organism: Prevotellaceae bacterium (assembly GCA_031263585.1). Classification (GTDB taxonomy): domain Bacteria; phylum Bacteroidota; class Bacteroidia; order Bacteroidales; family UBA932; genus JAISFN01. The sequence continues at coordinate 12,745 of JAISFN010000142.1, forward strand.
AATATTAAAGGCCGTTACTATTTGCCTTATAATTTCGATTCGTCGAAAAAATACCCCATGATTGTTTATTATTATGGCGGGACAACCCCTGTAGGCCGTAATTTCGACAGCCGTTACCCATTTCATTTGTATGCTTCGATGGGTTATGTTGTGTACGTATTGCACCCCAGTGGTACAATCGGTTTTGGGCAGCAATTCTCAGCATGGCATGTAAACGCCTGGGGCGAAAGAACTGCCGATGACATTATCGAGGGTACTAAAAAATTCTGCGACGCGCATAACTTTGTCGACCGTGCGAAAGTGGGGTGCATTGGCGCATCATACGGCGGTTTTATGACTATGTATTTGCAAACCCGCACCGATATTTTTGCAGCGGCCGTTTCGCATGCCGGTATCAGCGATGTAACCAGTTACTGGGGCGAAGGGTACTGGGGATATTCGTACAATGCCGTAGCAGCCTCCGACTCGTACCCATGGAACAACCGTAAAGTATTTGTAGAGCAAAGCCCCTTATACTCTGCAGATAAGGTTAAAACGCCAATTTTATTTGTACATGGCGCGGCCGATACAAACGTGCCGGTTGGCGAAAGTATACAAATGTTTACCGCGTTAAAATTACTGGGTAAAGAAGCCGAATTAATTACTTTTGATGGTGAAAACCACTTCATTATGGATGCCGATAAACGTATCCGCTGGCAAAACAGCATTTTTGCATGGTTTGCCCGCTGGCTCCAAAACAACGATACCTGGTGGAACGAAATGTATCCCGAAAAGAATTTGTAAATTCAATGCCTAAAATAATATAAAAATGATTATCCGTAATTGTAGCTAAATTGATTATAATCGCCAAAATGAAATGTCCATTTTTTTAGAACTTTATTAAATATTTCTGAGCTATACGGTTTTGATTGGCGCCCATTAATAGGCAGCCTCAAGTTTAAACGAAAAGCCCCGAAGCAAATTCGGGGTTTTTAAAATACGTTTAAAAAGCCTTTAATAAGTTTTTAAACAC
>JAISFN010000144.1 GCA_031263585.1 Prevotellaceae bacterium
ATATCAACGGACCTTATATCAACATCGACGAAGCAACAAACCTGTTATTAAGCCCGATCCAAATGGGAGCTAATCTTACGCAAACAAGCTATTACCGGCGTCAAGTGACCGATGCCTGCAGTACGGCTCATTCGGATACCATAACAATTACTGTTTATAGCAATTTAGTCGCAGGAACTATCGGTTCCAACCAAATTATATGCTACAACACAGCTCCGGCAGCCCTATCCGAAATAACAGCGGTTGCAGGCGGCGATGGAACATACGACTATCAATGGCAAAAGGCCGACAACATCAACGGACCTTATGACAACATCGACGGAGCGACCAACCCGTTGGAATTAAGCCCTGCCCAAATGGGGGGTAACCTTACTCAAACAAGCTATTACCGGCGTCAAGTTAGCGATGCATGCGGTACAAGCTATTCGGATACCGTAACAATTACCGTACGGAAAAGGATTGTCTACCCCGATATCAGGATATTAGCCTGCGCCGACCATGTTATTAATCTTACAAAATATATTGATATTGAAGATTTTCAGTCGATTAAATGGTTTCCATCGTCGGAGTTCAGTAATTTGGGAGATAATAACGGTACGTTAATTAACGCATCCCAGTTTATGCCTGAAAACACTTACCGATTTACTTACGAGGTAACAAACTCATGCGGCACATCTAGCGGAGTTTTATATTTAACCGTAATAAAGGATAATAGCGTAACTCCTTTTGTTACTGAAGTAAGAGTGTGTTATGAACAGGTATCGGAACTTTTATTGAATACGATGTTGGGTATCGAAGTTGAAGGCTCGTGGTCATTTTCACCGACGGTCGCTTCCAGTCATTTAACGATAATTTCGACAGGTCAGCACACAGGCGCCGCCATTTTTGATATAGAAGGAGCCTGGAACAATAACAGCATCCCCCTTAACGGAAACGGAGAAAAAGAAATAACTGTAACGTATACTACATTAGGCAACAGCTGTACTAGCGGGAAAAGTTATACCTTGAAAATAATTATTACCGATATTCTGCCGTAATTAATTTTGTTCGTTTTTAGAGTAAAAATACTGGCGTACATTTTCGGCTACACGCGCCCCAACTACAGAAGTCAGCTCCTCAAGGCTGGCTTCTTTGATTTTGGATATGGATTTAAAATGCGCCAATAATTTTAAGACAGATTTTTCACCAACTCCGGCAATGCTTTCCAAACGCGATTTCAGGAATGAGGAGCTGCGTTTATTCCGGTGGAATGTAATGCCGAACCGGTGAGCTTCATCGCGCAAATGCATAATCAGCCTCAAGCTCTCGGAAGTTTTATCGAGCAATAAAGGTATGCCGCTTTCAGGAAAATAGATCTCTTCCAAACGCTTGGCCAAACCTATTACCGGGATTTTACCGTACATGCCAAGTTTTTTCAAGCTATTTACGGCGGCGTGTAACTGTCCCTTTCCACCGTCAATTACAATTAACTGGGGTAAAGGCTTGTCCTCGTTTATCAACCTGCTGTAACGGCGGTATACAATCTCCTCCATCGATGCAAAATCGTTAGGACCCTCAACGGTTTTGATGTTAAAATGGCGGTAATCGTTTTTACTGGGTCTGGCATTTTTAAAAACTACACACGACGCTACCGGATTAGTTCCTTGTATGTTCGAATTATCGAAACACTCGATATAGTAAGGCATTTCATCCAAATTCAAGTCCTGTTTCAGTAATGCAAGCACATGTTCCGCATGTTTATCAGGGTTTGTTTTTTCAATTTGCTTTAATTTTTCCATACGGTATATTTTGGCATTGCGTTCCGACAATTCAAGCAATTTCAGCTTATCGCCACGTTTAGGAACAGTGTAAATTAGCCCGGGCATTTTCTGGTCGGGTAAAAACGGTACAATAATTTCAGGCGAAAGGTTCCCTATTCTATTGAAAATCTCGACAATTACCATGCTTAGCAGCTCTTCCTGGCTATCTTCAATCCCCAATTTCATCTCAATATTCTGGGCATGAACCACAGCTCCGCGTATTACGCGCAAAAAATTGGCATAGGCCGAATTGTTTACTACCAGTATCGAAAAAACATCAACATTATGAATATGAGGGCTTACGATTATTGATTTTGTCCTATAATTTTCAAGTTTATCAAGCTTATCTTTAAATCGCTGAGCTTCTTCAAATTCCATTTTTTCTGCGGCCTCGCGCATTTTATACCGTAACAGTTGAAGCACATCATTGTTTTCGCCCCGCAAAATCGAACTTACCATGGCGATAGACTCATTGTAATCTTCTTCAGTCTGCAAAGCTTCACAAGGGCCCTTGCAATTGCCGATATGGTATTCCAGGCAAACCTTAAACTTGTGCTTGTCGATATTAGCTTTGTAGAGTTGTAAATTACAGGCACGCAGCGGATAAAGCTGGCGTATAAGGTCAAGCAATATGCGCGCCATAGTCTGCGACGTATACGGGCCAAAATATTTCGAACCGTCCTTTATCACCTTCCGAGTAGAAAATACACGCGGAAAAGCCTCGTTTTTAATGCAAATCCATGGATATGTCTTATCATCTTTCAACAAAACATTATAGCGCGGCTGTAATTTTTTAATAAGATTGTTTTCCAGCAGTAGAGCATCGGATTCACTAGGAACAACAATGTGCCGAATGTCCGCAATTTTACTTACCATTACCTGCAATTTGCGGTTTGCTACCGCCTTATTTGTAAAATATGATGATACCCGTTTTTTTAAATCCTTTGCCTTACCCACATAAATAATCTTTTCATCAGCATTAAAAAACTGATAAACACCCGGATTATGGGGCAAAAGTTCGATCCGCTCACGTATTTTATCGTTTATAAGCATTAATAAGACCCGTTATACAGTTTCTTTTCCATTTCAATCTTCTTTTGTAAAATTAAATTTTCTCCTCTCTGTTTCAACACCATAGTCTTGTTGGCCGGATTAAACTCTAATTGGCTTTTTCTTATAATTATTTTTAAAGGGACTTGTTTGCTTGAATAAACGCCTGAATATTGATCCATATCTTCATCCGTTATATAATAAATTTTAAACTCATGAATTTCAAAAGACTTGTTTTTTAATTTCGATAAAGTTTCTTTCAACAATTCCAAAATAATCCTACAATATAAAAATCAGGCGGAAAAAATTATTTTTGTCGTTGCTGAATTTGTCTTCTAAAATCATGTAATATAGTAAAATATCCATTCAATTGTTCTTGCGGAAGCCTGTTGGTAAATGCTTCGGGATTTTTTAAATAAGCCGATTCCATCCGTTCCAAAAGATTGTATAACGAATTATAATTCTCAATTTTAATATAATAGCTTATCAACAATGTATATGATAACGGATAAAAAGGGAAAGTTCGGGTAAGTTCTTCCAATATTACTGCCGCTTCCTTATCCTGTCCTATTCTAATTAATTCATTTGCATAATTATAACCACCTCTGGGGTCATTTCGATGTTTTAAATAAGCTTTTCTGCCCCATTTTAAAGCCAAATCATTCAGATTATTTGCCGCGAATGCTGCATTCAACATAGCTTCGTTATTAAATGATGTTTTGTAATACCGGCCGGGGTCATCTTCAAAAGCGCACTCCAGCCACCCGATTGAAGCATCCGTTTTGTTTGTTGCCAGCCACATTGAGGTATGGATAACAGAAAAACCGGATATCATCAGAATACCATACTTAATATTACGGCATAATTTTTTCTCGTGCAGCATAAGTAAAACACATGCATTGCATAAGTTGTATACTACTGCGGCAAATGCCAAAATGTCCCAATCGCCCGAACCGCGATGCGGATCGAAAACAAACATTAAACCCACTATTGATAAGGAGGAAATAAGCAAAAACCAATGTATTACATCATATTTTAATTTATTTACCAAACTATAAACAAGTATTGCCAACCAGATAAAAAAGCCTATTCCCGACGCCAATAGCTGAGAATTGATAAACTCTTTAAAATGTGCAGATGAAAACATCGTCATCAATTTTTTTTCACCGTCCGACATTGGAAGTACCATCGGGATTGCATATTTTTTATATGCAATGTATATAAACGGTAAGAAAACAAGAATCAGGATAAGTATTGTACTTTTTTTCCGGAATAGCGGATATTTCCATAACACACTCCTGTAAAATAAAAATATAAGCGATGGCAACATACATGCCAACATCAGGTGGAACGCAATGCCTACCAATAAAGTAAATACAGGAACGATTATACTAATTCCCTTTTTTAAATGTAAAATACAAGCAAAAAGATATAACAAAAGAAACAGTACCGGTAAAGCATATATCTCGGTATAACCGCAAAATTGGAGCAAAATTGTTAATGATAAGGTAGAGGCAACAAAAACCGATAACTTTTTCAGAAACGTACTCCCGATAAGATTTGCGATGCATAACGATACGAAAATAAATATGCCGCCTAATACATAATCGGCTAATTGCACGGTTTGTATACCCGTAAATCCGAACTTATTATTTAAAAAACTATGGAGGCGCTTAAAAAGCAGCATTGTAAAATATTCCTCTTTAATAATTTGCCCCTGCTCAATTTGTTTCGGACGCAAATCCAAATCTCCCAGAAATATATATTTGGTTTTCAATAAATAAAAAATAAACCCAAAAGCAATACTTATAACAACAAATAATAAATATTTATACTTTACTAAAACAGAGATAATTACTTTTTTATTGATTGAGCCTAAGAACTTAACAATACATTTATTTGTCGGCGGCAAGCAAAAACATAACAATACTATGTAAAATAGAACAGCCCAGGGAGCAAAAAATCTGATATAATTCAGCCCCCAAGCTCTTGTTACTCCCGGAGCAAATGAAAGGAACAGACTTAATGCTATAAAAATCAATCCTATTATAAAAAAGGGGAACGATTTGACCGGTTTATCGGCTTGAGTTTTCGGTTTCGGTTTTGCCATTATCTATTTTATTATTTAGTCAGTTAATAAGATTCAATTAATAAAAACCTGAAAGCATATTTATCAGGGATAAATTTTGTCCTTTCTTTCAAATCCGATAACAAACGAAAAATTATTCATTAGTTGTAATCGATTTACTTTTAAACCTGAGTCGGCAAAAAAAATAATGAAATAGAACAGATAGTGAATTCAAAATTGATTTTGTGGATACACTTGGCGATGGAGCCCTGTAATGTATAGGAACTTCCATATAACGAAGTTTACGCGTTAAATAACGGACTTCGGTTTGGTAAAAATGCCCTTTCGACAATAATTGGTATTTTAAAAGCTCGCGAACAACAGAAACATGAAATCCCTGATAACCGGATGTCATATCTCGCATCCGGGTTCCCAGCAATATATTTGATAGCCGTGTTCCCGTTTTGGATAAAAAGCGCCGCTTAAACGACGACTGCCAAATAGAGCCTCCATTAATAAAACGGCTGCCGAAAGCACATTCGTTTCCTTCATTTAAAACCCTTATAAACATAGGTATAGCTGCCGGATCATGCGACATTCCCGCATCCATCTCAATTATTATATCGTGATACGGTTCGGCCTCTTTATAGCCCCTTATATAAGCGTCAACAACATTTTTATTTTCGGGCGCCCAAACGGTTTTAAACCGGATATCGGTTCCCGACAGGTTTTTGCATAATTCGAATGTATTATCTTTGCTGGCATTATCTACAATTAAATATACCTGCCCGCATTGAATAAAATCCAAGGTTATCTTAAGTTTCGATATAAATAAATCAAACTCTTTAGACTCGTTTGCCATTGGAATTATTATTGCAAAATTATATTCCTTCGGGACCATAACAGTTCATATTTTCAAATAAATCACAAAGATAATATGATTGTTTAAATAGCGTCCAATAAAAACGAATTTAGGTAGGGCAACCGCATGAAACCATATTTTACACTGGATTACTTTGTTTATCGTTATCTGTTTTCGACACATTGACACATTAGCAAATTACAAATTAAAAAATGCCGTACTACTTTGGTGGCGTTCTCCAAAGTATGCTAAATAGGCAAAACCGAAATTGATGTAAAAAACCTAGATTAAATACTTTTAAAATATTTTTAAAATACTTTTAAATGCTTATTTAAATACGTTTAAACGCTCGCGTATTATAATCGCCAAAACGAAATGTCCATTTTTGAAAGATGAAATGTCTATTTTTTTAGAACTTTATTAAATATTTCTGGGTTATACGGTTTTGATTGGCGCCCATTATATCAATTGAATTTATTGTGTACTATATCTATCCTCGGCAAACCATCCTAAAATATCCGATACGGAAATTAGATTTAAAGCATCAGCAATGGCGGCCTCCAACAATTCTTTTGTTCGGTCTTTCACCTTTCTCAGAATTGTAAAACTTTTATACCGGTATACTTTTTAAATCAACATCACCTGTTTTGACTAATAAAATAATTTATTGCCACATTTGTAATGATGCAATATACTTAATTAATGCGCATTATAGCAATTTTCAATAAGCAATAAACAATAATCATTTTTCAATACTTGATACTGACCGATCAAAATTTGTTTACCTCAAATTGGGTAAAATGTTTTGCAGCGCTTACCTTTACAGATTATAAAAATATAAAAAAATATAAAACTATGGCGCTTCAATGTGGTATTGTGGGCTTACCAAACGTAGGCAAATCAACGTTATTTAACTGTTTGTCGAATGCGAAAGCACAGGCGGCTAATTTTCCTTTTTGTACAATTGAACCCAATGTGGGTGTTATAACCGTACCCGACGAGCGCCTTACAAAATTGGCTGAACTGGTAAAACCCAATCGAATAGTTCCTACCACAGTCGAAATTGTTGACATTGCCGGCTTGGTAAAAGGCGCCAGTAAAGGCGAAGGGCTTGGAAATAAATTTTTAGCCAACATACGCGAAACCGATGCCATAATTCATGTTTTACGCTGTTTTGAAGACGGCAATATTACCCATGTCGATGGTTCGATTGACCCTGTGAGCGATAAGGAAATTATTGATACCGAATTGCAGATAAAAGACCTTGAAACCGTGGAGGCCAGGATTGCAAAGATACAGAAACAAGTACAAACCGGCGGGGATAAAATGGCGAAACGGCTTTACGATATTTTATTGCAATATAAAGTCGTACTAGAACAAGGCAAATCGGCCAGAACTGTAAAGATTGACAATAAGGAAGACCGGAAAATTGCCAACGAACTGTTTTTACTAACCGACAAACCCGTGCTTTATGTATGCAATGTTGACGAAGCAAGCGCCGTTATCGGGAATATACATGTTGAAAATTTACGCAAAGCCGTTAGCGATGAAAATGCCGAAATGCTAGTTGTTGCAGCTAAAATAGAATCGGAAATTGCTGAACTTGATAATTACGAAGAACGCCAGATGTTTCTACAGGAATTGGGACTCGAAGAATCGGGAGTATCGCGTTTGATAAAGGCGGCCTATAAATTATTAAACCTCGAAACATATTTTACGGCTGGAGTTCAAGAGGTTCGTGCATGGACATATATTAAAGGAACGAAAGCCCCGCAAGCGGCAGGCATTATACATACCGATTTTGAAAAGGGCTTTATACGTGCCGAAGTGATTAAATATGAAAATTATATTCAATATGGTTCGGAAGCTGCTTGCCGCGATGTCGGAAAAATCAGCATCGAGGGTAAAGAATACGTTGTGCGGGATGGCGATATTATGCATTTTCGCTTCAATGTTTAGCATTAATTTACTTGAATATGTATTAATTAATGTTTATGACTGCACTTGTTTTTTCAATTATCCTATTTTTTGATAGTAATTTAACAGCTTGAAAATAACAAAATTATTTTCAAGCTGTTTTTCATCATTTTATGATATTTGTAGTAAATCGGAAATCTACATAAAATACAACTATCTTATATTCAGCATGAACATGTTTAAGCCGATTAATTGCAAACAAGTAATCATAAATTTTGTTATAAAAAACAGGGTTATAATCGTGTTGCATTAGTATGATAGATATATAGTGCAGATAGACAGTTAAATTTAATGCAGAACATTATAAACACGGAGAAGCTTGTAATACATATTAAAAATATCTGCCTACCTGCTCAAAATCGGATTATGAGAATGTTAAAAAAATAAATACATTTGTGTTTTGTTTGTATTTGAATCGACTAATTAAATAATGACAAGAAAACGAATCTGGTTGCTTTCCATATTTATCTCCATAATTACTATTATGTTAATAGTGGTGCAAATAGTATGGGTTAGCAATTCGATGGAAAGCAAAAAAAAGGACTTTGATGCGGCAGTATCCATTGCATTAGAGCGTACAATTGATGCAATTGCCCATGAGGAAACCTATACCCAGGTAATTAGTCATTTCCTTGATAAGGTAGTTTTAAACCCTTCAACAAGCAATAACCAAACCCACTACTCGCAACGGCAAACTTCGCGAGAAGGAGTACGGTACACCACCCGAAGCCAGGAGCGGATTCCATATTCAAAACTCGATTCGCTTAACCAAAATAAGATAATGCCTTATGCCAACGATTCAAGTGTTATCGAATTTTTGAAAAAAGAAAACGAAGACGATACTGTTGATAACAAAACGGGAAAAAGTAGGATCAGTTCCAAAAACATTATAGTTGAACGCATCGTTGAAGATATTTTTAAAATAGATTTACCAATAGAGCAACGGGTAACCATACAGCAAGCCGATACCTTGATACAAAACGAGTTGAAAAAGTCGGGTATTTCAACCCCTGTCCAAGTTGCTGTTATTGATGAAAACGGTAATATTTTATTCACTTCTCCCGAGTATTTCTCGTTACTGAACAAGAGCACGGAAACATTTCAGAAACAGCTCTTTCCTACCAGTCCCGATTCTGTTGAAAAATATTACTTGAAAGCTTATTTCCCCGAGCGGGATTTTTATATCTTACAGAGTTTGTGGAGACTAATTACAATTACATTTGTTTTGATTTTATTTATTTTAATTACATTTGTAACGAGTTTACTCATTATTACTAAACAAAAGAAAACATCCGAAGTACGTAATGCATTTGTAAGTAATATAACACACGAGTTTAAAACGCCTATTGCTACAATATCACTGGCTGCGCAAATGTTGCAAGATAGGAATATCCCGGAATCGGCAAAAAATATTCCACACCTTTCACAAATGGTTTCAACCCAAAGTAAAAAGCTTACTTTTTTGGTTGAACAAATACTGCAAATGTCGATATTCGATAAAGGGGATTTTGAGTTGAAAAGAAAGCCGGTGGATATACATGAAATGATACGGAAAGTACTGGCAAGTTTTTCGTTACAAATACACGACTTAAATGCCAGCGTAATGTGTAAACTGGATGCCAATAACTCGGTAATTTATACCGATGAGTTACATTTTTCGAATATTATTTCAAATTTGTTCGACAATGCATTAAAATACCGGAAAGGCACACCGTCAATACAAATTATTACGGTGAACAAAGATAACGGTATTCTTGTTTCCTTTTCCGATAACGGTATCGGGATAAATAAAGAGTTCCAGAAACGTGTATTCGAACAATTTTTCAGGGTGCCTTCGGGTAATGTACACGATGTAAAAGGCTTTGGATTAGGGCTTAGCTATGTAAAAAAAATAGTGGATATAATGAGTGGGCAAATATGGTTACATAGCGAACCCGATAAAGGCAGTACGTTTTTTATCTGGATGCCGTTAAAAAATAAGATAAATAATGATTAATTATCTGAAAGCCCGTTTAAATTTACTAAAATGCTTTTATTATAAGCTCAAAAAAAAGAGGCGATTATGGTGTAAAATATTGGATACAAGTTGCATATATGGTATTTTATTTGTAATTTTGAGGATTCCAAACTCTTAATTATTTTGAATAAAAAATACCCGACAAATTTAACCGATACCCAATGGCAATACATCGAAAAAGTTTTATTACGCCAAAAAAGGAAACGAAAATACGGTTTAAGTAAATATTAGGGGATGCTATCTTTTACAGGGTAAAAACCGGCTGCCAATGGCGCATGTTTCCTAAAGATTATCTTGAGTGTATTACCATTTTCGCAAATGGTCTTCATAGAAGGAATTTGTTTTATTATTGAGCCGCTCACCAGAAATATTCAGGTGAAAACGAAAATGGAAAGCATCCGGCTAGTTTAGGTATCATGGACAGCCATCGTGTACGCAGGGTGACCAACGAAGCCCTCAGCGGCATTGAAGGCCATAAAAAGCTAAAAGGGATAAAACGTTATGTTGTAGTAGATAAAAACGGAATTTTGATAGCGAAAATGGTAAGCGTAGGCAATATTCGCGACAGTGAAGCGTCTCAATTATTAATACGAGAACTCAAGGACTTATGTTTATCTGTAAAAACAATAACGGCAGACGGAGTTTACAGGGGTGAGAATTAACGGCAAATATTAAGCATGGTTTTGGATATGTATTACAGCTTATTATTGGCTGATATAAGGAACAGGCTTCATTGTCCCTCATAAAACGATGGATTATTGAACGGATTTTTGCATGGAACGATAAAACAGCAGGCTGTGTAGAAACTAAGAAACAACTTTTGATTCCGCCGAAGAGATGGTCTAAATGGCATCTATAAAATTATTATTGAATAAAATTTAAACAATATATTAATTTTACTTGTTATATTTCATATAAGCTAAAGAATAATAAAAAATTAAGAATTATACAACAATTAAGTCACTCGCTATAATAAATAAATTATGGAAATGGAAAAAATGAAAGCAAAAGTTCTCCTTGCCGAGGATGATGAGAACTTAGGTGTATTGTTAAAAGAATACATGAAAGCCAAGGGTTACGATACGGAGCTTTTTACCGATGGTGAAGTCGCTTTTAAAGGTTTCCGCGCTCAAAATTACGATATTTGTATTTTGGACGTAATGATGCCTAAAAAAGACGGATTTACTCTTGCAAAAGAAATCCGTCAGCTCAACACAAGTATTCCGATTATCTTTTTAACGGCAAAATCAATGAAAGAAGATATCGTGGAAGGATTTTCGTCGGGCGCCGATGATTATATGACCAAACCGTTCAGTATCGAAGAATTGCTGTTACGGGTTGAAGCCATATTACGCCGCACGGTAGGCGAAAATGCATCGACACAGGACACTTTTACAATTGGTATTTATACTTTTAATGCAACAAAGCAAACATTAATCGATGCAAATACAGGCGCCGAGCAAAAATTAACATCGAAAGAATCGGAATTGCTCAAATTCTTATGCCTTAACAGGAATGGTGTTCTCGACCGTAATTTTGCCTTACGTACCATCTGGAATGACGACAGTTACTTTAATGCGCGGAGCATGGACGTATACATCACTAAGCTTCGTAAATATATGAAAGACGACTCGTCAATTCAAATTATCAATATCCGAGGAAAAGGATTTAAATTGATTGATTAAGACTTTTTCACTTTTGTTATTATAAGTTATTTGTACTTTTGCGCTTAGAAAGTACAAGTAATATATTATTATTAACAGCCTTATAAGCAATATTATTATGCTTAAACTACTGCGTAACTTATTCTCTTGGTGGGGTGGCATTCCAGCTACTTCGGCATATGAAAAAAAACTGTACGACCTGGAAAGGTTTTATGCTCATTTTATGGAAATAGAAGAGTCGGACGAGTTTAACAGGTATTTATTTCTTAAAGAATCTGTTGCTTCGTCTGAACATCGTAAAGAGCTTAACAGAATAAAGGCATTATCGTACAATAACAGCCACGAAAAACTTGCCAATAACCATTATAAAAGCATAAAAAAACTTAAAGAGGTAAAAAAATATATCGAAACCGGCGAAGGTGAAAATTTGGCCAACGTGCAAAAATTTATAAAGCTCCGAGATGAAGTGGAATCGCCCGAATTTATAAAGCAAAGACAATATCTCAAAAACAAAAAACGTTATAAAAATAGCGAACCCTACCTTAATGGGGTGGAATATGAAAAGCTCCGGAAATCGGAAATGATTAAAACATACTACAAACTGGAAAAGAAGTATGCCAAACAGTTTGAAGAACAAGAGCGATGGGTATCGAAACTTTATGACGACTTCTCGAAAAATGAAATCGATACTGAACGTTGGCTGACAAAGCAGTATTGGGGCGAACTTCTATTACAAGGATCGTACTCCCAAAACGACGAAAAACAGATGGTTACCGACGGGAAAAATATCAAACTATCGAATGGAAGTTTGAAAATTCTTACCCAAAAGGAACTCGCCAAAGGTTTAGCTTGGGACACGAAAATGGGATTTATCCCTAAAACATTCAACTATACATCGGGAATTATTAGTACGGCATCCTCGTTCCGGCAATTGTACGGAAAATTTGAGGCAAAGGTACGGGTAACTAAAACATCCAATGTGTACCACGCATTTTGGATGATGGCAGATAAAAAAACACCCCACCTGAACATATTTAAATTTGTTGGAAACAAATTGATTTTTTCGGCCTATAATGAGGAAAACGGAGTGTTGCATGTGAAAGAAGAGGTATCGAAGTACAGCCTTAACGATGGCTTTTATATTTACACCCTATTGTGGGATGAGCATAAAATCAGCTGGATGGTTAACGGTAAAAAAGTATGCGAATGCCCTAATTTGATTAACGAACCTATGTATATAGCTTTTTCAACGGGTATTGTAGGCAAAATTGCCGAACAGCGTTTACCCTTGGAACTTGAAATTGACTGGGTAAGATGTTTTCGTAAAAACTGATACGTTAGTCGCCAAACTTCGCATTACAACTGCCATTGCTGATTGTTTTTATAAATCATAAAAAACAATTGTATTTATGTTTACAATTATTTTAACAACCCAATTGGGTGACGGATTGAGGGAACTAATATCCAAATTAGAGTTAAGCCAATCAGTTACAACATTACTGTATAACCTTGTTGTTATTGCCACTACCATTGCAGTTGCCATCGGTTTATTTTATGTGGCAAATTATTTGCTCACATGTGTTACAAAAACCATAGCCCGAAAGTATAGGGGCGAATTGGTAGGCACGCTTCACCAGAATAAGGTATTAAAAAAAATCAGCTATTATTTGCCCCTAATAATCATATACCACAGTTTGTCGTTATACTTAATCGAATCTCAGGATATTATTAAAATAATCCAGCGTGTGTACAACATTTCTCTGGTTATTTTATTTGTAACGATAGCCAATTCCATACTGAAGTCGTTTGTAGAAATATTTCAGTATAAAAAGCAAAACCGGTCGAAACCGATAAAGGGCCTGGTACAGTTTCTTCAAATTATAATTTATTTCTTTGCATTTATCATATGTTTATCAATTTTGGTGAGCAAACAACCCTCTACATTAATTGCCGGGCTGGGGGCTGCGTCAGCTATTATAATGCTGATTTTTAAAGACAGTATCACAGGACTGGTTGCCGGAATCCAAATATCATTTAATAACATGATAAAAATCGGGGATTGGATTGAAGTGCCGAAGTATAACGTAGATGGTGAAGTTATTGATATTACGATAACATCGGTAAAAGTACAGAATTGGGACAAAACCATTTCGACAATCCCTGCTTATAACCTTGTTGTAAACGACTCGGTGAAAAACTGGGAGGGTATGAGCAAATCAGGAGGACGCCGTGTTGCCCGTTCGATATTTATTGATATGCAGAGCGTTAAATTTTGCACGCAGGAAATGCTCGAACGTTTCAAAAAGTTCCAATACATATCGGACTATGTTGATAAAACCGAAACCGAGATTGAAGAATATAATAAAGAACATAATGTTGACAACTCCGAGCTGGTAAACGGGCGAAGGCAAACAAATCTGGGTGTATTCAGGGCCTATATGGTTGCCTATTTGAAAAATAAAAAAGAAGTAAACCCTGATATGACGTTAATGGTTCGCCAATTGCAACCTACGGAGAACGGTATTCCTATTCAAATTTACTGTTTTACCGCGACAACCGTATGGGCAAAATATGAAGACATCCAATCGGATATATTTGATCACATGTTGGCTGTATTACCTTTATTCGATTTGGATATATACCAGTCGCCTACCGGAAATTTCAATAAATACACACAAAGCTAAACCGGATATCTGGTATTATCACTAAAAACGAAAAAGAGCTACAGCTAAGTAACTTGTAGCTTTTTTTGTGCAATGATTGTATATTTTCGCATTTATATCATCTTATAAATTATCCCAGGGCAAACGTATCAAAAATACTCCATACATATAATTTTATCATTATAAAAATATTAGCATTTTGAAAAATATTAGAATGATTCTAAATGACAAAATGACAAGTTTGTAACATGCTGAAAATTTCATATTTAATAAATAAACATTATTTTGATGCGTTTGCCTTGTAAATTATCCCAATTATTTAACCATTTTTCCATAAATTTTTGTAAATTGCAGTTTAATTTTAAACTTGCAGAACTATTTATTATATTATTTGGTATTCATTTTCCTGAATACAAAACATATCTATAAATAATAAATAACTGTATATTTTCAACTTATAAAATTTAACAAGATGGAAACTAATGTTTACCGTTCGTATATGTTGTATAATTATAAGCAAATACCCCATATTAGTAAAATTACCGATGATGAACGAGAAGCAATTGAGGTAGTAGGGCGTGTATTGCCCTTTAAAACAAATAATTATGTTATTAATGAGTTAATAAACTGGGATAGTATCCCTAATGACCCTATTTTCAATCTTAACTTTCCCTGTCGCGAGATGTTATTGCGCAGGCATTATAACCTGATGAAGAAAACAATGGATAAAAATGCCAGCCAGGAAGAAATTGCCAGGGTTATAAAAAGAATCCGCTCCGAGCTTAATCCCAATCCGTCAGGGCAGGAATACAACATTCCTGCAGTTGATGGTATTGAGCTTAAGGGTGTACAGCACAAATACCGCGAAACGGTGCTGTTTTTCCCCAGCCAGGGACAAACCTGCCATGCGTATTGTACTTTTTGTTTCCGTTGGCCGCAATTTTCGGATATGCACAATTTCAAATTCGCGATGAAAGAAAATGAATTGCTAGTGAAATACCTTAAAACGCACCCAAAAGTTACCGATGTATTGTTCACGGGCGGAGACCCCATGACTATGACAGCAAAAATCATGGCATCGTATATCGAGCCTTTACTGGCCGAAGGTATGGAGCATATCCAAACCATACGTATCGGTACAAAATCACTGGCATACTGGCCTTACCGCTTCCTTACTGATAACGATGCCGACGATGTCATACAGCTGTTTGAAAAGGTTATTAAATCGGGAAAAAATTTGGCGATAATGGCTCATTTTAACCACCCTGTCGAGCTATCCACCGAAGCTGTTAAACAAGCTATCATACGCATACGAAGTACCGGAGCCCAAATACGTACCCAATCACCCCTGCTCAAGAATATTAACGATAACCCCGACGTTTGGGCTGAAATGTGGCGTAAACAGGTGAATTTAAACTGTATACCATACTACATGTTTGTAGAACGAGATACGGGAGCCAAACAATTTTTCGAAGTGCCTCTCGAACGTTGCTGGAATATATTCCGTAAGGCTTATCAGAGTGTAAGCGGAGTATGCCGTACCGTTCGCGGTCCGAGCATGAGCGCCAACCCCGGAAAGATACAGATACTTGGGGTTACCGAAGTGGCCGGAGAAAAAGTATTTGTATTGCGTTTTTTACAGGGTCGTGATCCCGATTGGGCTGCCCGTCCGTTTTTTGCCAAATACGATGCAAAAGCAACATGGCTCAATCAACTCAAGCCTGCCTTTGGCGAAGAAAAGTTTTTTTATGAGGACGAACTCAACCATATAAAAAAGAAGTAAGAAATATGCCATTTCATTGATATTGTATAACATCTAATCGGCGATGTGTCGAATGTCTTGTATAGCATATGAGGGGCATCCAGTATTTTCGTAGATCTTGTTGTCTTCTATTGACTGATAATGAATCATTTACTTTCTAATTTATAGTTAGCATAAACCATATTATCTCTTCATTCATAATCAAAGCCGTTTTTCAACGATAGTTTACCCGTTCCCGTTGCGGTCGTACGTGATGCCGTTTTTCGGATATTTTGATTGGCTCTCTTCCAATTAATTCTACACAATAATCTGTGTATCTTAATAGTATGTGCAAAGTATTACCAATTTCAGATATGTTTCCAGCCTTATCCCAAAGTTTCATTTTCAACCCCCACTTTGTAACACAATGGACATAAACCCAAAATGTCCATTAGAACCATCGTGTGAATAAAATATTATTTTTATGTTTGTATTTCTAATGGACGCCATTAGATGTCATCGGATGTAATGATTTGATATTCATAATGATTCACGCGGTTCATTTTTATATAATTCATCTAAAACGGCATATAAATTATGCAAGATTTGGAATTACGTTTTACAGATCAGGAGATAAGTTCCTGGGGCGGGGTCAGCCTGTTGAAGAAGATGTTGTATTCATCGGGCTTCATGGATATTTTAACCCGTCTTCCCTTGCCCGTGCGAGGATCGAACAGGGGTTATGATCCTTTGCAACTTATTGTACAGTTTATGGTTTCCGTTTGGTGTGGCGCCAACCGCTATGCCCAGTTGGATGTTTCCCGTTTTGATTACAGCCTCCAACGCCTTTTCGGTTGGGATCGGATGCCTGAACACAAGGCCTTTCAGCGTTATTTCAATAAGTTTACAATGGAATCCAGCCTGAAGGTATTTGGCGCTCTGTACCATTGGTTTTTCTC
>JAISFN010000148.1 GCA_031263585.1 Prevotellaceae bacterium
TTCGGGGCTTTTCGTTTAAACTGGAGGCTGCCTGTAAATGGGCGCCAATCAAAACCGGAGCGCCCAAAAATATTTAATAAAGTTCTTAAAAAAATGGACATTTCATTTTTCCGATTATAAAAGGAATCAGTATAAAGATACCCTTTTTCCACAGTGAAGGAAGTATTTGTGGTTTATATGACTTTGCCATAACAGTTACACACTGATTATCGGCTATTTATCATCAATGCTAAAATAGTCTTTTTTATAAACTCTTTTATTTATAATAAATTACGAAAAATAGCATTCAAAATCAATAAAAAATTACAATTTATAATAGATTTAAAATCAGCATGTTCATCGTTGTAACAAAGTCAATCATAATTATAAAATACCCATGGGGACAAGCAAAGTCATTAAGCTCTGTGTTCCAATATTTTGGATAACGACTTACGTTGGAAGAGTATAATGTAAAAAATGCTTATGCACACAGTCGAGTCGGCGATGTTGAAAATAAAGCGGAAAAACAGAAAATCCTCCCCTCCCCAAATCGGGAACCACGACGGGAAAGTACCCTCGAATAAAGGAAAAAATAGCATATCTACCACATGACCGAACAGGAACGGGGCATATCCACCTTCGACCGGAAAAATTTCGGCAACCCGACCTACCGAATCGGTAAAAATCACCCCGTAAAACATACTGTCGATAATATTGCCGATAGCCCCAGCCAAAATACCTGCAATCCCCATTACAAAACCTGTGGATACTTCTTTTTTTACCAAACGAGGCAGGTACCAGATAATGGTTCCTGCCATCAGGATGCGGAAAATGCTCAGCAATAATTTACCCCATTTGCCGCCGACAAGCCAGCCGAAAGCAATCCCTTCATTTTCGGTAAACGAAATTAAAAACCAGTTACCGAAAATGGGTATGCTTCCGCCCTCAACCATGTGCGTTTTAACCCATATTTTAAGTATCTGGTCGGCTATCAGAATGATAATTATAAGGAGAGTGGCTTTTTGTAATCGTGACATTGTTTTTACGGATTTATTAAAAACGCCAATCATCCGCAAGAGGACGACTATCGCTGGATAAATTTTATTACTGCATTCATTGCGAATTTTTAGCTTCGATACTCAAAGTAGCATGTGGTACGGCTATTAAACGTTCCTTAGGTATTAATTTCCCGGTAACCCTGCATATACCATATGTTTTGTTTTCAACACGAACAAGCGCAGCTTCCAAATGCTGGATAAACTTTTGCTGGCGTTGCGCAAGCCTGCCTGCTTCTTCCTTCGATAGTGTTGATGCTCCTTCTTCCAATACTTTAAATGTTGGTGAAGTATCTTGTGTATCGTTACTTTCGCTATGTGTAATCGATGCTTTCAATGTATCATAATCCTTTTTGGCTTTCTCCAGCTTCTGGAGAATCAAATCTTTAAACTCCTGCAATTCTTCATCCGAATATCTTGTTTTTTCGGTAGGGATTGCAATTTTTTCAGATCCTTCGTCCGCTTCTTTCTTTTTTGTTGCCATAGCCTCTTTTTTAATGAATTTGCGAAGTTAATAAATTTATTTGAATTTCAATACCCTGAAAACAGCTTTTATCAAACTGTATTTCTCATGTTTTAATCGTTATATAAAATATTAAACAAGCTTTACAAACAAAAAGAACCGGAAAAGATTATTGTCCGACTAAAAAATCCGGGCAATCCGTTTCGTTTTACCGTCACGATGCTTACAATAGCCCTCTTCGGTAAATCATATGTAATCAATATTCAAGTTATAACTAGCAGTGACCAGATTGAATCTAAGTGTAAATACTCTTCTTCTATTTTGGTACTTTTCGGCAATAATTCTAAATATATTTACCCCCCTGATGATATTTTCAATGCTTATTCGAACTGATAACATACATTTTTTCCCGACTTCGTCACTTTTAAGATTTTCTTTTTGATTAAAATGTAATTTAGTCTAATTATCAATTATATATGAAATATGTTTGGGCGATTTGAGTGACGCATAGACGAAGTTAGGAAAAATACGAGGAGGCCTCGCTAGCCATGACGAATTGACCCGCCTAAACCCATATTATTTTGATATATGGTGCAGTAAAGCCATTGCTTTATTCCGGGAATCTTCGAATTGTTACACAAAAGCTTATGATTTAAGCGTTGAAGAGGGATCGTATAAGAGCAACATAGACTGGATACAGTAAAACTGACAAAACAACTGGTTTTTTAACAATGTAGGATTATGATAAAATAGAAAAATCATCTTGCTTTTCACTCTCCCTGTAACCGGTATTTTCACTTACAAGCAAAATACCGGTTAGTTACTTTTTATATAAACTAATACATATTAACTTCAAACAGGCACATAAACTCTGCCTAATAACACAAACCCATTGTAGTATTATTTTGTAAATTTGCCAGGTTGAAAACATTGTTTAATTAAATAAATAAGTCTCTTACTATGGCAGAAAAATTATTTACCGAATTTCCGGCTGTTACGACACAGCGATGGGAGGAGGTGATTACAAAAGACCTGAAGGGAGCCGATTACGACAAAAAACTGGTATGGAAAACAATGGAGGGTTTCTTTGTTCGTCCATACTACCGCATCGAGAATCTTCAGTCTTTACAACACTTGAAATATGCTCCTGGCGAATTTCCGTTTGTTCGGGGTGTATGCACCAACAATCATTGGAAAGTTCGCCAAACAGTCGATGCTACAACTGATGTAAAGGCAGCCAATGCCAAAGCGCTCGACATAATGATGAAAGGCGTTAATTCGATTAATTTTAAAATTGATGGTAAAAAAGGCATCAGCGAGGCTGATTTCAATACGTTAATGAAAGGTATTGCCGCTCCTTATGTCGAAGTTAATTTTAGCGGCGTGAAAGCTAATGCCTCCGAAGTAATCGGGCATTTGAGCAAAATGGCTAAGGCCGAAGCATGGGAGGCCGGAGACGTTTGCGCTTCGGTTGATTATGACCCGCTACGTCGTGTAACTTTAATGGGTTCTTTTCCAAAAGGCGTTAACATGTTCGAAAAAGCGAAAAGCATTATCGAAAAAGCGGCCGAATTGCCGCGTTTCCGTACACTGGCTGTAAGCGGATACATTTTCCATAATGCAGGCTCGACCATTGTACAGGAGCTTGCTTTTGCTTTAGCTATGGGTAACGAATACCTCAGCAAACTTACCGAGCTTGGAATGAAGGTAGACGATATTGCCGGACGCATAAAATTTACGTTTGCTGTAAGTTCCAACTACTTTATGGAAATTGCTAAATTCCGTGCGGCACGTATGTTATGGGCAAACATCGTAAATGCTTATGGGACAGGACGCGACTGCGCGCGTAAAATGCATATTTGTGCCGTAACTTCGCAATGGAACCAAACTGTTTACGACCCATATGTGAATATGTTACGTGGAACTACCGAAGCCATGTCGGCTGCACTGGCTGGTGTCGATTCATTAGAAGTAACTCCGTTCGACGCTGCGTTCCAAAAACCTGCCGAATTTTCGGATCGTATTGCCCGCAATCTTCAAAGTTTATTAAAAGAAGAATCGTATTTTGACCGCGTGATTGACCCCGCTGCCGGATCATATTACATCGAAAATCTTACTGCATCGATTGCCCAGGAGGCATGGAAACTTTTCAAAGAAGTGGAAGAAAAAGGCGGATATCTGGAGGCGTTCAAAGGCGGATTTATTCAGCAGGCTATTGCAGCTACCACAAAAAAACGCGATATGAATATTGCTACCCGCCGCGAAATTTTATTGGGCACAAACCAATATCCTAATTTCACCGAAAAGCTGGATCCGAAAATTCTTGCAAATAGCGGGGATAAATCATGCTGTTGCCGCGGGAATGATACCGATATGGAAAAAATAGCCGATCCTATTAAAGAATATCGTGGTGCACAAGCCTTTGAAGAACTCCGCATGAAAACCGAAAAGGCCGCTAAACAACCTGTTGCATTCATGCTTACATTTGGCAACCTGGCTATGTGCCGCGCCCGTGCACAGTTCGCATCAAATTTCTTCGCATGTGCAGGTTTTGCAACTGTTGATAACAACCGTTTCTCGACTATCGAAGAAGGTGTAAAGACCGCTTTGGAAGCAAAAGCTGAAATAGTTGTGGCTTGCAGCTCGGACGATGAGTACACCGAAGCCGTACCTAAAATTGCCGAACTGATAGGCAACAAAGCCATTGTTGTTGTAGCCGGCGACCCCGCAAGCAAAGCGGAACTCGAAAGTAAAGGCATTACCCACTTCGTTAACGTGAAGTCGAATGTACTTGAAACGCTTAAGAGTTACCAAGTAGAACTTGGTATTAAGTAGATTGTATCAGGTAGTAAGTATCAAGTATCAGGTAAATGCATAATTACAAGAGCTTAATTGTTTGGCAAGAGTCAAGAAAATTTACTGTTGAAATTTATAAGTTGACAGAAAAATTTCCTCAAAAAGAATTGTTTGGATTGACACAACAAATTCGTCGTGCAGTTGTGTCTATTCCGTCGAATATCGCAGAGGGAGCAGGAAGACACGCTGATGCTGATTTTTGCCGGTTTTTAGATATTGCAAAGGGCTCTGCTTTTGAGTTTGAGACACAATTACTCATCGCCAATGATTTAGTGTATATTGCGGAAAATCTGATTTCAGGGATACTGCTAAAAATTGAAGAGATACAAAAATCAATATCAACTTAAGAAAAAATTTTAGTAAATCGCAGTGATGTTGAATTTGAAAGGTTAATTGTAAAAGTTTAAGCTATCAATTATAATCTTGATACCTGCATCACCTTAAATAAAAAAATCATGCGACCAAAATTTAATGATATAACATTTGACAGCTCGGCTACTAAAGCTTGCGGATGCCACGCAAACGAATCAAGCTTTATGACTCCCGAGCAAATTGCCGTTAAGGGAACTTATACGGCTACCGACCTCGAAGGGTTGGAACATCTGAATTATGCTGCCGGTATTCCGCCGTTTTTACGCGGGCCATACAGTACCATGTATGTAATGAATCCCTGGACTATCCGCCAATATGCAGGATTCTCAACAGCGGCCGAATCAAACGCATTTTACCGCCGCAACCTTGCCGCCGGGCAAAAAGGTTTGTCGGTTGCATTCGACCTGGCCACACACCGTGGTTACGACGCCGACCATCCCCGTGTAGTGGGCGATGTTGGGAAAGCCGGTGTATCTATTTGCAGTGTCGAGGATATGAAAGTTTTATTCGACCAGATTCCGTTGGATAAAATGTCGGTATCAATGACCATGAACGGCGCTGTGTTACCGATTTTAGCATTTTATATTGTTGCTGGACTAGAACAAGGTTGTACGTTGGAACAATTGAGCGGAACTATCCAAAACGATATTTTGAAAGAATTTATGGTGCGTAACACCTATATTTACCCGCCCGAATTTTCGATGCGCATTATCGGTGATATTTTTGCTTATACGGCCAAAAATATGCCTAAATTCAACTCTATTTCGATATCGGGCTACCATATGCAGGAAGCCGGCGCCACTTGCGATATCGAAATGGCCTATACGCTTGCCGACGGCTTGGAGTACCTGCGTACAGGTATTGCAGCAGGTATGGGTGTTGATGAATTTGCTCCTCGCCTCTCGTTCTTCTGGGCTATCGGTATGAATCATTTTATGGAGATTGCCAAAATGCGTGCAGCGCGTATGTTATGGGCTAAAATCGTAAAACAATTTAATCCGAAGAACCCGAAATCAATGTCGTTGCGCACACACTCGCAAACATCGGGTTGGAGCTTGACTGAGCAAGACCCGTTCAACAATGTCGCCCGTACCTGCATCGAGGCTATGGCCGCTGCCTTGGGGCATACGCAATCGTTACATACCAATGCGTTGGACGAGGCTATCGCATTGCCTACCGATTTCTCGGCGCGTATTGCCCGTAATACACAAATTTACATTCAGGAAGAAACCTATATCACCAAATCGCTCGATGCTTGGGCTGGTTCGTATTACGTTGAGAAATTGACTGCCGAAATTGCCGAACGTGCATGGAAACATATTCAGGAAGTTGAAGAACTAGGCGGTATGGCAAAAGCTATCGAAACCGGACTGCCGAAATTACGTATCGAAGAAGCTGCCGCACGTAAACAGGCCCGTATCGACTCCGGCCAGGATACTATCGTAGGTTTAAACAAATACCGTTTGGAGAAAGAAGACCCTATCGATATTCTGGATGTTGACAATACGGCCGTACGCGAAGAGCAAATTAAGCGTTTGAACGATTTGCGCGCCAACCGTGACAAAGCCGCTGTAAAAGAAATTCTTGATAAAATTACCTATGCCGTTGAAACAAAAACGGGCAACTTGCTGGAATTGGCCGTTGAAGCGGCAAAAAGACGCGCAACATTAGGCGAAATTTCCGATGCCTGTGAAAAAATTGTAGGACGTTATCAAGCTGTTATCCGTATGAATTCAGGTGTATACTCGGCTGAAGCAAAGAGTGATTCAAATTTCGAAAAGGCCCGTAAAATGGTTGAAGATTTTGCAAAAGCAGAAGGACGTCAACCGCGTATTATGATTGCCAAATTAGGACAAGACGGGCACGACCGCGGCGCTAAGGTTGTGGCAACAGGCTATGCCGATATAGGCTTTGACGTGGATATGGGGCCTTTGTTCCAAACACCCGCCGAAGCGGCCAAACAAGCCGTTGAAAACGATGTGCATATAGTTGGCGTATCGTCGCTGGCCGCCGGACACAAAACGTTGGTTCCCCAAATTCTGGCCGAATTGAAGAAGCTGGGCCGCGAGGATATTATTGTAATTGTGGGCGGCGTAATCCCTCACCAGGATTACCAATATCTGTACGATGCCGGCGCCGCTGCTATTTTCGGCCCCGGAACCCCGGTAGCCTTAGCCGCCATCAAAATTATGGAATTGCTTAATGTGTAATTTTGCAAATGCAAAAATCAAGATTTCTGAAATCATAACAATCCCTGCTCTTTCGGGCAGGGATTGTTATTGGTTTCTTAAGCAAATATGCTGAATAGCATATTGTTACAATGGAAAATCCATTTTCCATACATTGTATAGTCCTTTTTCCGTACCTCGTTGCGAAACAAAGAAAATGCTTTTTCCTTCAGGAGACCACACCGCAGACATATCATTACCAGGATGATAAGTTAGTTGAGTAAAATTAGTCCCATCAAATCGAATAACAAAAATATTAGTATTCCAAACCCCATTATTTGATTTACTCGCACCTGTTAACAAAATCCATTTTCCATCAGGAGATACTTTCGGGCATGAAAAACTTGAGGATTTATCTGAAAGTAACAATTCTTCTGTTCCATTTTCAATATCCAATTTCCAAATTTCGGAACGACGAGCTTTTTCATTACTAGTATAAAGTGTTTTTTGATTTTGTAATATTTTTTTTGTTATAGAAACTTTATCATCATATGTATATCTGGCACAGTATACAATATTGTCATTTGAGGGATCAACACATGGGGTATAGCCTCGAGAATAATTCGAGAACAGACCCTTTTCTGCGTCATAACTCCACAAACTATAATTATAATCTCCTTCATACCGATCGAAAAATATGATTCGTCCCTCTTTCGACATGGACGGCCCCATATCTTGAGATCCTGTCGGAGAAATTCGTTGTACGGTAGTACCTCTTTGCGAATCCATCATATAAATGCCCGTATATCCGTCTCTATATTCTGTATAGCATAATTTGGCTCCATCAAGAGAAAATGTAAATCCTCTCACATCTGTACGAAAGGTTCGCTGAACAGAACCTCCTCCTTGTATTGCACTTTTAATCATAACATTAGTCGTCTCGTTTTTATGATTAATATATCCGATATTTTTTCCATCAGAAGAAACATCAATTACCGGATAGCGATACCATGAAATACCACTTTTTGCTGGATGTGTCGTAATTTCTGTTTTTGTAGTAGTATTAAATCCGGGACTTGCCACTGCATCATCGTCCGTTGTAATTTTAACAAAATTAATACCTCCTTCTTCCGGAACAGAGATAGAAGAATAAGAGATTAGTATTTTACTACTTCCACATGAAGATAATATAAAACCGCATAGTATAACAAAAAATATTGAATTTTTCATACATATAACTTTTTAATTTATAATTATATAGCTAATAATCTAATTTTTTTATGTCAGTTTAAAACTGACATTAATTGTAATTTTTTTAACATTAATAACTTGTCCTTTAATTTATTATCTCACATACGTACATAAAAAAAGCGCGGACAAAACTCCAATTATCTGTTCTTGAGGTCTTCGACTACCTTGACAACCAAATAAATGAGTAAAGCCCACGCCATGTGGCGTGAGCATCATCACTTTACTCTTGGTTGTCATTTGAAATTGTCGAAGTTCAAGAACCAGAATAAAAGCTAGACGCTTTTTCCAATAAATCCTAAAATGTGCGTATTCCTATATTTTTTTTATTCCATAGGCAAAACAGGTTTGGTTCAGGTACAAATGTATAAAAATTTATGATATAACAAAAAACATTTATATGATATAAATGCCGCGCAAAAGATTCGCTCGGCAACGTAAGGGATCAGCTAAAAATCTTATTTATTCAAACCTTTCCTAATCAAATTGATTGTAAATACCGTTAATCCCAGCCAGATAAAGCCAAAACAAATCCAGTGCGACGGGGTAAATTCTTCGTGGAAAATAGCCACAGCAATAATTAGTTGCAACGTAGGCCCGATATATTGTAAAAACCCCACGGTTGTATAGGATATCAGTTTCACCGCTTTGGCAAACAACAATAAGGGAAAGGCGGTTACAAGCCCGCCTAAAACCAACAGAATACTTTCAGACAAGGTTAAACTCGAATACACTTCGGGGATATTGTTGTAAACCCATGTAAAATAGATCAACGCTACAGGTAATATCAATATATTCTCCAGAGCCAGGGCCGGAGCCACGGGCAAACCTGCTTTCTTTTTAATAACACCATACAGGCTAAACGAAAAAGCCAGAACCAGACCGATAACCGGTAACGAACCATAACTGACTGCCATATAAACCACCCCGATAAAAGCCAATATTGCTGATATTTTTTCATAAACATTCAACCGTTCTTTAAAAAACAACATACCCATCATAATATTTACAAGCGGGTTGATGTAGTAGCCTAAGCTCGATTCGATTAAATACCCGTTATTTACAGCGTAAATAAAAGTACCCCAGTTTACGGCAATTAAAGCCCCTGCCAGCGACATGTATTTTATATTTACCTTATTCGAAATTGTATTTACGAAAGCCTTACGGTTTTGTATAATACAAAATACCGTGAGGAATACAGCCGACCATAATATCCGGTTACCCAGTACAAAAGGCGAGGTTACATTTTTTAATAATTTCCAGTAGAGCGGAAAAATACCCCATAATATATAACAGGCAGCGCATAAAGCCAAACCTTGATTATATCCGGTAGTAGTTGTTTTTGACATTTAATGGAAATGAGAGAACTTTAAAGCCTGTTTAAGTTTTATAAAATCAATTGGTATATGTTTATTACATTTGTGATTACCAAGCAAGTAATTGCATAAATGAATAAAACGTAGTATCCAACCAAACTGACTGAAAAACAGTGTCAAGTTATGAAAAAAATCGTAGATTGCAAAAAAGAAAGAGAAAACATTCTTTACGAGAAATTATGAACGCTGTTTTTTACCTGTTAAAGACCGGTTGCCAGTGGCGCATGCTGCCATGCGATTTCCCGAAACGGCAACTGGCCTATTATAATTTTTCACGATGGAAAGAAGACGATACATTCGAGAATATACATGAAAATTTGCGTGATAAATGCCGGGAATGGTAAAAAAAGCGCCGACCACTCCAGTGTTGGACTGACAGCTAGCCAAAGCGTGACGACTGCCCGCGTTGGAGGTGAAAGTCGTGGCGTGGACGGCGGGAAAAAGATAAAGGGACGCAAAAGACGTATCATCACGGCTGCCCATGGCTTACTGCTGGTGGTTGGAAAACATGCGGCGAACGAAAATGAGGGCAAGGCTGGTTTCAGGGAGATCAAATCGCTGGGCAGCCGTTTTGAGCGTATGAAGAAGATTTACGCCGGCGGGGGTTACCGGGGCTAGCTAGAAGAAAATGTCAAAAATGACTTCGGGTGGAACATGGAAATCACCTTGAGTTCAGACAAATCAAACAGATTTAAACCCATGGCCAAACATTGGGTAGTGGAGAGGACATTTTCAAGGCTGGAAAATTTTCGCAGGCTGGCCAAAGATTACGAGTATAAAGTTTCTACAAGTGAAGCCATGCTACATTCGGCCTTTATCGCTTTGATGTTCAATAGGATTTATTCGAAATAAAATTTATACAGTTTCTGAAAACCTCGCCTTGAAATATGCGACAATATTAATTTTTATCGCGTAAACAGCGACGAAAATACCAATTTAATCCGGCGGTTAAAATACTGTCGGTTCCTGTGGTAATATTTGTATCACTAGACGGAAACCCCAAAAGCATAAGGGCTTGTTTTCCGAAAATATGGTTGAACTTTTACTTAAAGATATCCTGTTATAAACCACCACAGTATCAGGGTTTATACTTGGATTTTTCGAATATCCGCTGATGGTTGTTATCCTCCATCAGTTGGGCTAAGGATATGTCGCTGTTACGCTGCATGAATTTGTCAACAATGTGGTAACCAATCCAATTACATGCCCTGCCCGGAGACTCGGGCGGAAACAGCTGGCTAAAGGGAGCATCTCCGGTCATTTTAACAAGCATAACATGATCAGTACTAAACAATAGTTTTTGCTCGATTAAAAAAGCCCACATATTCTTTTCATTATCCTTGCACCATTTCAATTGCTCCTTGGTAAAACCGAATGTGATGGTATCTTCCTGGCTGGGAATCATTTTTTTTGCGAAATAAAGCAGCTTACCCTCATAAATCATTCGAGAAATCAGATTGTTACCGCCATTGTCGGTAAGCGGGAATTCTCCAATTGCCCAAGCGGTTACACAGTCCGAGGGTATTTTTTCCTTATACATTTTCCGGCTCATGTAACGTGGTATGGCCAGCATATCATACACCTCGTCATTAGCGCCGATATATTTTTCCATGCTTATCCCTACCAGACTGTCGGCCAGGACCATCGAATCGCCGAAGCCCGAAATGTAGGTGTAAATTTCAGGAACTAACCTGTTGGGGAAATAATATTTAAAATGTTTAAATGCATCCGTCAGCCCTTTCCTCAACTCCGTATCATTGTTAAAAATTGCATTGGCTTTTTGCCATGCGGTTTTCACTGTCTTGTTGGTAAGGAATATATGAAGGTAAACCGGATACATCTCGGAAAAACTATTTCCGATATTCACAATATTCTGGTTATACAATTCGAAAAAACTCCCATATTTTTGACGGAATTTCGGTAATATTTT
Source organism: Prevotellaceae bacterium (assembly GCA_031263585.1). GTDB lineage: Bacteria > Bacteroidota > Bacteroidia > Bacteroidales > UBA932 > JAISFN01. Next base: position 11,448 of record JAISFN010000148.1, read on the forward strand.
TTTAATTTCCGCAGTATCCGTACTTATACTGAATAAATCCTTATCAAAGCGAATTAAGTTAAGATTCAAATCTATTTTGCTTATATCTACCTCATACTTATTGTTTTTACAGGTAAATAACAAAATGGTAAACAGGACTAAAACAAGATATTTTTTCATTTCCGTATTTCTTCTTTGTACTGCAAAAATAACTCTATTTCGTAAATTATTTAAATTTGCACTAATTAAGTGAATATTGTAGCACAGTTACGGCACATTGCGCAGTGTTGATTTAATTATCAAAATATATATCTTATAAATTATCAATTGTATGAAAAAGTATACATTATTTTTTTGTATGGTATTGTTCGGCTTTTCGGTTTTGGCTCAAGATAATAAAGGCTGGAAATTCAGTTTAGGTTTCGACCCCATGATTACATGGCTATCGGCCAAAGACGATTTAAAGTCGGACGGTTCGCGCCTCGGCTTTGATTTTTCATTATATGCCGAAAATTATTTCCACAACCGTTATGCCTTTTACATAGGGCTATCGTATATGAATATGGGTGGAAAACTCAAGAATAACGGCAATGCCCCACTGAGTTTCAACTATTTCGATCTTGAGCAAAGTATATCCACCTCGTTAAATGCCCAATACCTGTCTATCCCTTTCGGTATCAAACTGCATACCGCTGAATTCAGGCTTTTTTCCTATTATTTTAACGCAGGTTTATACACCGGTATACGAGTAGGAGGCTCGGTTAGAAATCCGACGAGTAATGAAAAGTGCTCGATATCCAACGATGTTAACCTTATTACGGCCGGCTGCCAGCTTGGTTCTGGATTAATGTATGCCATTGCCGACGGCACATACCTCCAGACCGGGCTAAAATTTAATTATGGCTTTGTAGACATGTTAAAAACCAGCAAATTAAACGGACAACCTCTTGGCGTGGGGCTACATATAGGCATTTTATTTTAAGCACAAATCAATTACCACAAAAAACGAGGAATGGATAATATTCAGCATATTTATAATAAATTAATTGCCGGTCTTCGCAAATATTTCAACGGAAATAAAGCAACAAAAGCAACCCTGGGACTCTCGGGGGGACTCGATTCGGCTGTAGTACTGTCGCTGGCGACCGAAGCTCTGGGCAAGGATAATGTATGGGTATTGCTATTACCCTCGCAATATTCAACAAGCCACTCGGTAAACGATGCCGTACGTTTAGCCGAAAATTTAGGCATTCAGTACGATTTGATAAAAATCGAACCAATTTACAACATGTTTATCGAATCCTTATCGAGTATTTTTGCCGGAACCCGGCCGAATGTTACTGAAGAAAACTTACAGGCACGTATACGTTCGGTATTGTTGATGGCTTTATCCAATAAATTCGGGCATTTTTTACTGAATACCAGCAATAAAAGCGAATTGGCTATGGGTTATGGAACCCTTTACGGTGATTTAAGCGGGGCCTTGTCGGTTTTAGGCGATGTATATAAAACGCAGGTGTATGATTTGGCATATTATATTAACCGCCACGGTGAAATAATCCCCGAACATATTATTACAAAAGCCCCTTCGGCCGAGCTAAGCCCGGGACAAAAAGACACTGATTCTCTACCTCCCTATCCCGAACTCGACCCGATACTCATGCGCTTTATCGAGGAAAAATTAACTGTTGAAGAAATTATTGCAGCAGGATTTGACAGGCAATTGGTCGAGCGGATTAACGGGATGATAGCCCGTAATAGTTTCAAAGTTTTCCAAATTCCTCCGATTATCAAAATAACTGGTAACCTGTTAACGCCGGAGTGGAAATGCATTTAAATATTGAAGATTTACGATTGTCAATTTTTATAATATGCTGATATAATGTATATATAGCTTCTTAAAATATAACAAAACCCTTTCGACTACTTATACCCAGCTATTACCATATTGTCATGCTGAACGTTAGTGAAACAGCTTATAGTCTGGTTATAAAGAGATCCTTCACTTTGTTCAGGATGATAAAACAGATCAATAAATTCTTTTGATAACTAAGAACCTATTAGGGGATAGAACTAAAATATTTTTAGGGTGTTTCAAATGTAAGGCAAAAAATCCATCTCTGATTTTTCACCACAAAATTCAAAATAATGAGTTCTTACCCTACAAACTTGACAAATAGTCAATGGCAATTTATAGAAAAAAGAATAGATGAAAAAAGAAAACGCAGGTATAATCTACGATTAATCCGGGATGCCTTTCTTTATTTGGTAAAGACAGGCTGCCAGTGGAGTATGCTTCGTTTTGATTTCCCTCATTAGTCAGCGGTTTATTCTTATTTTAAGAAATGGAAAAAGAGGTTTTTTTGAAGAAGTGAAGAATAAATTGGATGAACATCGGGGAAGCTTAGATAAGCAGACATCATATCCCAGCGAGGGCATTATAAACAGTCGAACGATAAAAACAGCTCATCCTTGCACTCAGGAAGAGGGTTATGATGCTGGTAAAAAACAAAAGGAAGAAAACGCTGGATTGTTGCAGACACCTTAATTTGCCTTTTATTGGCGCTTGTACATGAGGCAAATGTTCAAGATTGCAATGTCATTAAGAGGGTATTACGACTATTAAAAGATAAATTTCAGGGGAGTATGAAACCCTAATTGCCGATGGCAGATATCGTGGACAAACAATTGTGGATTGGGTTAAACAGTAATTTCCATGGAATCTGGAATTTATAAAAATAAATGAACAAACTGAATTTAAAGTTTTTGCCAAACAGTGGGTAAAATATGGACAAAACATATTTGATAATCAAATCCGGATAAAAGGAGTCGGAACCGATAATTTTTGGAATATATGAATAACTTTGTAGAATAATAGAATTTATATGGATTAAGGACTTGTTTAATTGGATATGCGATGTGAGGCTTTTTAATGTGCTGATATGCTAATATGTCGATGAAGGAATAGATAAACAAATCTACACTTCATTCTTTACCATTTAATATAAAGTAATTCATATGCAGTATTTATTATCAGTAAATTACCAATAATCAATATGCAATTATCAATTATATAGCAAACTACTCTAAATCATGAAACAATCGATTATTCTTGCAGTTATGCTGCTGGCATTTATCACAAGCATGGCACAACCCCGGCCGTTGTGGTATAAGGAGACTAAGGAACAAAAGGAAAATCGCATGCAATGGTGGTGCGAAGCCCGTTTCGGTATGTTTATCCATTGGGGAATTTATGCGTTGCCTGCACGTCATGAGTGGGTACGCACCTATGAAAAAATAACAGATGAGGATTACCAGAAATATTTCGATAATTTCGATCCGGATATGTACAATTCCAAAGAATGGGCGGCCTATGCTAAAAAAGCAGGCATGAAATACATGATTATTACATCTAAACATCACGATGGATTTTGTTTGTGGGATACAAAATATACCGATTATAAAGTTACAAATACGCCGGTAAAGCGCGATGTACTGAAAGAAATGCTGGATGCATTCCGTGCCGAGGGGATACGTGTAGGGCTGTACTACTCGCTGATCGACTGGCATCATCCCGATTTTACAATCGACAACATACACCCGTTATCAATACGTGAAGACAAAGACGAATTAAATAAAAAACGCGACATGAACCGTTACCGCGAATTTATGAAAAATCAGTTACGCGAATTATTGACTGGTTACGGACAAATTGACGAACTTTTCCTTGATTTCTCCTATCCCGGCGAAAATGGGAAAGGCCGTGATGACTGGGACTCGGAAAGTTTATTAAAGCTGGTACGCGAACTGTCCCCACATATTATAATCGACGACCGTGCCGATTTAAATGATACCAATTGGGGCTGGGATTTCCGTACCCCTGAGCAATTTATGCCACAGGAATGGGTTACTTTCAGGGGTGAAAAGGTACCCTGGGAAACTTGCCAGACATTCTCGGGATCGTGGGGGTATTACCGCGACGAATATTCGTGGAAAAGCGTACACCAGTTGATTGTAATGCTGATTGAAACCGTGAGTAAAGGAGGTAACCTGTTACTTAATGTAGGCCCTACTGCTCGGGGTATGTTTGATTATCGGACTATTGAACGCTTGGAGGGCATCGGCGAATGGATGAAATACAACAGCCGTTCAATTTATGGGTGTACACAAGCCCCTGATGGATTAAAAGTCCCCCAAAACTGTCTACTTACCTACAATGCACAAAATAACCGTTTATACATCCATGTACTGGAGTGGCCTTTCAAATCGCTTCATCTTGACGGCTTCAGCGGAAAAATCAAATATGCCCAACTGTTATATGATGGCTCCGAAGTACGTTTCCGCGAAGTAGCTCCCGGAAAAGACGGAGAGCATACCCACGAAACAACCCGAGAAGGAAGCGTTATGCTAAACCTGCCCGTTCAAAAACCCAATACCGAAATACCTGTTATCGAAATTATATTGAAATAATACACTAATAAATAACCTCATTTTTAATAAATTACTTTGCAGCAGAGCTACGAGGTATTAAAACAAGGTTAACTGTTGGCTGTGAAGATTTTTGTATCCTTAGATTCAAGGCATATACATATCATTAGCAAATGTTCTACAATGAAATATAAAACTTAAGCAGCGCCCGCTTTAAGCGTTTAACTGGAGTTCAATGGGAATTATTTGAACAAATGCTTAAAGTTTTGAATAAATTCACAACCCAATCAAGAAAATATCCCAATCGAGGCGCCCCTGCCAAGCTAAGCAATGCAGGTAAGCCCTTACTCTTACTGATGTATTATCGAAAATACCGTAACTAATCCCATGTCGGGGTTACTTAGGGCATTTTGGAAAGCGGTGTTTTCGGAATAATCAAAGAGACAGCAATCATATTAATAAAAGATCCCCGCTTTCACTTACGGGGTAAAAAGAGTTTAGTAAGAAGAGAAAATCAATTTGATATAATACTGGTTGATGTTGCGGAGAGAGCAGTTGAACGTTCTAAAAAAACAGAGGCTGAATTATTCCGGAAAGAAAAGGCGCCATATACGAAAGGCTCAACTTGTTGCCGGTAAGTCAAGTATAAAACTGCATTTCACGGCTTTTGACAAATGCCGCAGGTGTGATTTCAAGCTGTTTAAGGATATCCGTGATTTCATGCAGGAAGCATCAAAATTTTTGGTTGATACGGGCTATCAATGAATACATAAAATTCATAATAACAGTGACCATCCTTCCTAAAAATAAAAACAAAAAGGATCCTCAGGCAAAAGGGGACAAAAGCAAAACCAAAGAATATCAGCTATCAGGATAATCAATGAAAATATAATCGGAGAAGAGAATATATTCAGGATTATTGCTGAGAAATATCGAAATAGAAGAAGCCGTTTTGGACTCAGGTTCAATTTGATTGCGGCTATTTATAACATTAAGCTAAACCACATATGATTTCCCGATGAGCTCTAATATATTCCAATTACATTATCATGAATTTGTTCATTTTTTGAAAAACAAATCGCTTGTCGGTTCAATTTTTTCAAATGAGTTCTTAAATTCAGGTTTTTACGTTCAATTTCCCAAGTTTTGTTCTTTGCAACCCTGTGTCTGTCAGGCGGAATATATTTTGAGTAGGAGCCCCAATCGTCCGCGTGCTATTTGCATATGTCGAATATTTTCAGTAAATTACACAATATCAGGAAATCCCTGTCGCTACGTTTCCCGTTATGCCACACCAAAATACGCCCCGACTGTCTTTCTATCGCATACCATCTCCAACGCTGATTACCTTTGTTTTGCACAAAACTCCAAAATTAATCCATCTATCGGCTAAATTTTATTTTAACATCATGC
>JAISFN010000020.1 GCA_031263585.1 Prevotellaceae bacterium
TTGGGGAGCGTAAATTGATATGTATCCATCAAAACAGAATATTTTTTGCAAAGTTAAAAAAAAGTTTTACCTTTGTTGCCCGTTTAAGATCAAGGTGCCATAGCTCAGTTGGTAGAGCAAAGGACTGAAAATCCTTGTGTCCCTCGTTCGATTCGTGGTGGCACCACACAGATAAGATCAGGCAATTTTGAAAAAAGTTGCCTGATTTTTTTTAATTGAAAATCAGCCTTTAAAAAGAGAGATAATTTTTTTGTGAGTTGTATAAATTTGTATAAATTTGCAAAATGTGATACGGATGTGATCGCTGAATATAAAAATGTGATACTATGAAAAAAGTTACCTATTCTTTTGTTTTCAACCGCCGCGGAAAAGAGCTGGCCGCAGATGAACGAGCGCCAATACATCTTGAAATTTATTTTTCCCGGACGACCCGTCGATGGCTTCCTACCGGCGTCGAGATAGAAAGTCGATATTGGGATGCTAAAACCGGCTTGCCCTCTCGAAAACATCCGAATTATACTGGATTATATCAGTTGCTAACTAATAAAAAAAATGAGATTGAAGCATATGAATTAAGTTTGATAAATCGAGGGACAGAATTAACTCCTGATTTATTGAATATATTTATTGATGGAGCTAAAGATAGTTTCATTGCATTTGCCGAGTGCTTCGTTGCAAATGAACTAAAAACCAATCGGATTGATAAAAAAACAGCAATAAAATACAGATCAAATCTTGGTATTTTTAAAAGTGCAGCCGGAGATATACAGTTTACAGATATTAATGACGCTTTAATAAATAAATTAGATTTATATTTTGTAGAACGAGGATACAAGCAAACTACTATCGGGAAATTTCATGCGGTGATGAAAAAGTTCATCTATGCGGCTGAACGCAAAGGGTTTCTTTTTAAGAATCCCTATAAGGAATACAAAGTAGATAGGGGGCAAAGTGAGCGAACTAATCTTGAACCTGCGGAATTACAAGCCTTAGAAAGCCTTGATAGGGCGATGATGCCGAGAAATTTGAGTGAAATTTTAGACCGTTTTTTGTACAGTTGCTGGACAGGTATTCGGATTGGCGATAGCATGTTGTTGTCTAAGGATAAGATTAGGAATACACCTGATGGACTTGTCGTTGAATTTGTTACAGAAAAAGGAAAGGGTGTCCGGATTGTGCATCATTTACATCACTTATTCGATGGCAAACCGGAAAAAATCGTACAAAAATATCTTGATTTATATCCAAATATAGATACTGTATTCCCAAAGGTATCAGAGCAGGAGATTAATAGGTGCTTAAAAACATTAGCATATATGGCCGGGCTCAAGAAAAATTTAACCTTTCACATGGCCCGGCATACGTGTGGAACGGCCTTGGCCGACCTTACGGCCAATCCTTACCTCATTATGGATATTCTTGGGCATAACGACATTAAGACATCTATGATTTACATACACCGCTCCGCAGAGCGAATAAAGCGACAGTTGCAGACGGTTAAATGGAACTGGTAGTTGAAAACTATCGACGACGAATACAAAGAAAAATAAAATTTATTACCTTGCAAATAGACTCCGACCTGTTCTTTCGTCAAATGCCTGTAGACGAGATTGCAACGTATAAAAGCAATCAATAATATCGTCCAGTGCAGGCAGGTCGTCCATATTAAACATCAACTTTCGCAGTTCGCTGTTGTATGCCCGCGAAACAGACGGAAATTTCAAGACCTGCCTTGTATGCTCAAATATCTGCGCTTTTGAAATAGGATTGTGCAATTGGGAGTTTTTATACAATCCGTCTTCATTTGTTACCCTTCGCAAGGCATCAGAAAAATCTTCACTATTGATAAATGATTGATATTCTGGCAAGGACAATATCTTGTATATGTCATAAACATCGCGGATATGCTTTGCAATGAGTGTCTTGAAGTCATCGTTATAGGAAAGCCGCGTTAATCTCGAAATCTTGTCGCAAAGCGTTCTTTTCGGGCTGATTGTTTGAATGTCAAAATCTTCCAATCCAAAACGGCTTATGATTGAGGGATTACTGATGTGCTGCAAGTATTCCGTGATAATCGGCTGTATTCGCTTGCTTTCAAAAGGATAATACATCACAGTTTTATCATCCAACATACAGCATTTCAGTTCTACCTCCAGGTTTTCTTTCAATCCGACACTCGGATAATGCGTGTTGTAGGAAAACGCAAGTTTACGGAAATCCCCGCCGGTTTTTGAGAGGGCTTCAACGTACATATCCCTGTTGTTCTCAGTAATAAAATGCGAAACGTTACGGTTCAGCGTCTTCTCCGACTGTTTCGACGAATTGGCATTTGAAGTGAATACAAACATATCCAAATCTTCCGAAAAACGTCCGGTAATGCGATACGCCTTTGAAAGCGAAGTCCCGCCTTTGAAAAAAATCCGTGAGGCAAACGCTGACGATGCAAGTTCTTTTAGAATCTTGCTTATCCAGTAGTCCTTTTCCACGTGCGACTGCTCGTAACCGAAACTGTCGGCCGTGAGTTCTATCAGTTCCCTGAATGCATCTTTTTCTGTGTGCAGATTCATTGTTCGACTGTTTTATAGGACAAATTGAATCTCGTTGTCGGACAAATCGTCCCTACAAGTTGCTCGGCTAAATCGCGTTTATTGTTGCGGTACATCATATCTGACAGCGACTTTCTTACTCTTGGCGGATATTTAAGCGACAAAGATACTAATTTTTTCTGATCTTTAAGCGATAGCACCGAAACGTGCAGCCGGTTGATTTTGTCAAACGCTGTCTGTGGAGTGACACCCGGAATATGCTGCATATCTTTCACCGCATCCAGTATTTGTACAAGATACAGCGTTTGTACATCACTGGGGCGGTCAATATATGACTTCACGCATTGGACGGCAAGTTTTTTAAACTTGAACGCCCTGACTGGATACGTCGAAGCAATAGTAACAGTCGCGGGTACCTGTTCAGTCAAGGACATCTTATTATATATGTACATGCCAGTCAAATAGCCGTTCAGCTTGTTGGTAAGATACAGAAACTGTTCGTCCTGATAAACGGGAAGGAATCCTAAACCCAAATTGGATAATTTTGGGCGGTAGTATGCGCCCCTTTCGACACGCACCAGTTTGTTTTCCTTTGTCAGATTGGAAAGGATTACCGCAACGTTGGCAAACTTGGTGACGGGGAACGATATATCGCCAAAAGTAAATATTTTTCCCTCTGGAATAGCTTCAATTTTCTTGAGTATGTTCGATTTGAACGACTGCATAAATTATAAATTTCGTGGCAAAGTTACGGAATAAATTATGTAAATACAAGTAAAAACATAATTTTTGATAATAAAAATACATTTACAGACAGTGATGTGGAATTGTTTTATCTCATTTCATGATACGTATTCTTCGTCATCGGTGTTGGGTTTCAGGTACTCGGTAATTAGGTCGGAGATGATGTTTTTGGGTTGTGATTCATCCAGTAGCCACATCATTTCCGGTTCGTTATTTATTTTTTACATAATTCCAATAGTAGTAATAAGGGAAAAAAGTAGTAATAAGAATGAATAATTGACAGGCATATTTGCTTATAATATATTTGTTATTAATGTATTATTAATAGTAGTAATAAGGAAGGAAAGTAATAAAAAAGCAAAAAATAGCAATAAAAAGTAAGTATAGATTTGTATTTCACATATTTACAAGACAAATAGATTAGCAATAAAAAGCGAACAGGTTAGTTCGTAGTAATAAGAGAATGAGCAAGCCTGTCGGTTTTGGGCGACAGGCCGCTTTTCCTTAAAAAACGTCACTTTTAGGCTTAATTTTCACTTTCAGGAAAATTTCATGGGTCGGTAAATTCTTGTCTAAATTATCAACGTGATAGCAATAGGATACCTTTATTGACCCCAGGTTAAAGGTTGCTATTCCTGCCATTTTTAACGGATATTCCCATGCAACGCCCAGGCCGATGAGGTTATTGAGCGTAAATATTGTGTTGGCTTGTGCTTGCAGCATTGTTCCCTTATGATTTCTATTATTATTAGTACAACCAAGCTGTCCGTTTATTTCAAATGTGCTTTTTCTATCGGTGTTTTGCATAGCATATCCATCATCATCATGACCACCTATTGTAGTAGAATAGCCCGTTTGAAACCACGCGTTTTGGTCTGAAACTATCGACGATGAATACAAAGAAAAGTAAAATTTATTGCTTTGCAAATAGGCTCCGGCCTGCGCGTGCAGTTCGTATTCTGCCGACACGGACATTGTCGTTACAACAGGGTCTGTATCATAGTCGTGTAATAATTTTTGATAATTGATGCTATTGGCATCTACTCCCAAAGCTAATGCGAATGTTAAATTGGTATTGGGAGTTAAATTAATTTTGTATCCATATGAGGCCAGGATGTTATAACCTAAATGGATTCCAATTGATTTTACAAATGCGGTAACTCCGATGTACATATTTTTTGGTGCATCTGCGAAACCATAGCCGCCGGCATTGTTTGTTGAAAAAGGAACCGTCACCTGTAAGGCTGTTTCCGTAGGAGCTGAATCGAATCCGTACAACCTGAGTTGTGCGTACGTGGCAAAGTTAAACGCATCCTCTGCTCCCATCGCGGCCGGATTGGTAAATTGTTTATGGTACATGTATTGTATCTGTGCAATAGCAGAAGATGATGTTATCAACAAACATATATGCAAAACCAAAATCCTTTTCATTACTAACTGGATTATTTAATTATTTCTAAATATCCTTTTTTTACGGGGCTCTCATTTTTATCACACCAAAAGATGTAGTAGTAAGCGCCAGCAGACATATCCAAATTTTTCCCGTCAAAGTCATTATTGTATGGTTCCCCGGTATATATAATCGTACCCGTAGGCGTAAGGATGACTAATTTTGAGTTGGGACATTTCTCTATGCCGATGATTTCGAAATAGTCATTAAAACCGTCATCATTTGGCGTAATGTAGTGCGAATAATTCAACTCTGGAAATGGAAACAGCGTGATATGCTGAATGAGAACCGGACTATCTTGCTTACTTGTTACCCGCTTTGTTTCATGGTTGGTTTGGGAATTTATGCTTTGCCACGTATCGTGTGGCGATTTGTAATAAAGAAGATAAGTATCCGTTTTCTTATCGCTCTGTGCATTTAAGTAGGAAAAGTCAACGGCGGACACTTCAATCGTTGATGGAAAATCATAGTACTTTGCAATACTCCATTCACCCCTATTATTCTGTTTTTCGTGCGCCCGTATAATTGTTGCAGTTTCATGGTTGCGGGTAGGAGTGATTGATACCCCTAAGCCGGTTGTTGTCTTTTGACCGGATGAAATATTTTTTAACTCCTTCCTGATTACTCCGCCGGCGATATATCCGGTTTCGTTTTCATTCAGTATGCTGCCTTTTAATTCTGTTGTCGGGAGATGTATTTTCCCTTTGTTAAAAATTATATCACCATCAATCTGCAACGCATCCACATCGACGTAATTTATTCCATCCTCTATTTTCAAAGAAGAAAATTTAAGCGGATTATCGGATATTATCCGGCAATTTTTGTCCGGTGCGCCGATACTTATTATTGTAGATGTATCACATAGCAACTGGCCGTCAATAATTAGGTCCATATGCAGGCCTATTTGTGTCGTTTTTGAAAGTTTAGCCACTGTTCCTGTTTCAATCACTGTTTGTGCTGATACGTACACAAATAATTTGAATCCGAAAATAAGAAAAAGAAATAATTTTTTCATGTTATTTTTTCTTTATAAAATAAATTGCAAAATATGGGGGACGGTTTTCGTGAGAGCCCCCACTGCCGGCATGATTTGTTGTTCCAGTCCAATGTGCGGATACGTCATGTCCGATATATTTTGCAGGAGAATAGCTATTACCGCCGTCGCCATGTCGTGCGTCGCCATAATTTATATTTAGACCATGATTGTGGGCTGGCATCTCTGCAATTGTTAATGTGTGTTTTTCTTCGCCACCTGTATTCCCAAGACTATACTTAGTTAGCCCTTCATCAGATGATAAATGAAAAGCCGCAACAGGGAATCGGCCACTCATTTGGTAGAAAATTTCCCAGCCGGACGGTATATTATTTGGGTCGCCGTACCACATAATAACGCAGCCCGCCGGAAATGCGGCTAATATTGCACTACTAACAGCATTATTAACCAAAGTATTTACCTGTGCCGGCGTTAATAATTCCGGTATATTGTTAAGGTCATTATAATTACCAGAGAAATTACTTTTTGCATTCCATGCTGTTTTTTCTACATCCGTTACAATGCGATGATTGGCATCATCATCCAAGTCGCCAAGTTTTGATGGAATGAATGGTGAATTGTTAAGGTCATTATAATTACCAGAGAAAT
>JAISFN010000024.1 GCA_031263585.1 Prevotellaceae bacterium
GCGTCCTTTAAAACGGAAATATTTTCGATATCGTTGGGGTTTATGGCGTTAATCGACCCTGAATAGGGCGCTCCGTCAACAACATAAAGGGGATCGTTGTTCCCGGTTATGGAGCCGAAGCCCCTGATGCGGACCGTACCAACGTTGCCCGGCTCCCCGTATGAGTTGCTAACAATTATCCCTGTTCCCAAACCTTGCATTGCGGCTGAAATGTTTGCCACAGGGCGCCGCTCTATTTCAGTGGCATTCATGGTGGTAACAGAGCCTGTAATGGCTTCCCGCTTGGATGTTCCATAAGCGACAACCACTACTTCATCAAGTTGGGCTACTCCTGCATTCATCGCCACATTAATAACCGTACGTCCGCCAATCTCTACTTCAAGATCTTCATGGCCAACTTCCGAAAAAATCAGGGCGGTAGAGCCTGAAGGAACCAGAATGCTATAGTTCCCCGAATCATCGGTAAACACTCCGTTTATAGAGCCTTTAACGATTACATTAACAAAAGGTATAGGTTCGCCGGTTGCTGCATCGCTTACCTTACCGGTAATGGATGTTTGAGTCTGAGCGTGACCAATACTTGCAAGCGCTATAAGTAGCGCCCATAGAAAGGATTGTTTCATAGCAAATATTAAATTTATTAATGAATAAAAAAGATAAGGGCCTGTTTGTGTAAACCCTTAGTCGGGTATTTGTATTTATAAAAAGGCTTATTATTTTTATAGGGGGGGAATGCCTGCTTTATGAAAAAAATGAGCATGGCAATACTGTAGTTTAGCTGCCGGTAAATTATAACACGCCTGTTTTTTCGAAGATAAAAAATACAAACGTAAGCTATAATTAAAAAGTTTTTGAAAATAATAAAATTTTGTATTACTGCATAAAAACTTAGAATTGGCGGTACGCCTCTTTTTGCAAATATTATGCCAAACTTATTGAGAAATAGCTTGATAATATAGATATAGAATATATTTATTTTGTTTGACATTGGTTAATATTGCGTTATTTTTAGTTTTTTATGATGCAATATTACAAAAAATTATTTTAAGCAAAAAATAATTTTTAAAAATTTATTCTATTATATTAAAAAATAGTAATATACTAAATAATTTCTTAATTCACTGAAAAACGATAATATTATTGCTTAAAATCAATATTTTTAGAATAAGTAATCATAATATTTACAATTCGTTAGCGCGTATGTAATGTAAAAAACATCAAAAAGCATACGCATATAAAGTCCAATAAATATTTACGTAAATTCGCGGCTGCTTGCGCTGTGTGCCGGTTTGTTTATTTCTTCGCTAAGCTCGTTATCCGCATTATACTTGAAAGGCGGCTTGTATTTGCTATCGAAGCCGTTGCGCAAAACCTCCTTGTTTTATACGCTTTATTGTTAAAAACAAATTGATGGCGAAGGGTTTGAACTGCCCCCAGGAAGTTGGACATAAAACGAATAAATTATGTCAGACAAACGCATCGGCGGCGGTTGCGGCCTTAATTGAAAACGAAAAGGGTAAACTGATTTTTACCCGCCGTAAAATGGCCTTGCAAAAAATATATTCTACTTGGCGGGCGGTTTTATTGACATGGGAGGAATGCCGAATACGCCGTTAGGCGCGAGCTGAAAGAAAGGAAGATTTGCCAAGGCAAAAAAAGAAGATACTGTTTAAAATCCAAATTAAACAGTATCTTCAGCGCTTTTTAAATTTTATACTAACGCTTAAAAAGCCGGGTTATTGAAAAATGATTTTCAATAGGCGGCAATATACCACCAATGCGCTATCGACTCAATATAGCGTAATTCTAAATGATCATAGGCGTCTTTGGTTTCATCATAAAATTGGTCCAAACCATAGAATTTAATGGTAATGTAATAAGGGCCTATCCTTATATCTTGAACCCAATCTTCAACAGTTGGCGGCGTTGAGGGTTTAGCTTGATGAAAATTAGATGCTTCATTTTCATCGGCATATTCAGCCTCGAAAATATCAGGTTCATAGTTAAGAGCCCAAGAGTATAAATTATTTTTCCAAGTGAAATTATTATATGGTGGAAATAAATAGTTTAAGGCCGTTATGTCTGCGGTTGAAAATCCTCCCCATCCGTTTCCGCATGTATTGGCGTTCATAACCGATTGCGAATCGGAAGCAGGCGTTCCCGGAACAAGAATTCCTCCCGACTCGTTATTGCTTTGCCAATTTGTATGCCTTAGCCCCAGGTTATGGCCTAACTCGTGAGCTAATAAAAGTCTTTTTTGGCTGATGGATAGCCAATTGAAACTGGAGTTTAAGGTAATGTAATTTCCCGGATTACCGTTTGAAGTCGGCCATGTGCCCTCTCCGCATATATTGGATCCTAGTGAGCCGTACTGCACAATAATATTTGCATCGGCGGCGGACTGTACCGATTTCATCCGTATTCCCAAGCCTAAGCCGTTATATGAATTTATTACGCTATCCATAGCTTGCCTCCAGTTGGTGGAAGTCGGAATTGTTGCGTTTACAAATATTTTTATAAACCGCCCCCTGGAAACTACATAATTGTACCTGGCCTGCTTTGTTTTCGGCTGTACATAGTTTTGGAGGCTGTCTTTATGTATGCGAATATCCCCTTCAATTATGTAAAAACCGTCGAACTCATAAGCGTCAAAAGCGTTAAATCCCAAAGATTCGATCATCGCCTTTATTTCGCCGGATACCGGCGCGCTGTCTTTTTCCGGCTCATCGATATCTTTATTGCACGATACCGTTAACGTCAGCATTATAGCTATTAAATAGCAATACTTTAAAAAATAAGTTCTCATAATAATTATATTTTTTTTGATTAATAGCGTAAATATAATAATAATTTTGCCGACGATGTAAAAATTATGCGCCGAGGCAAAAAAAGGGAAAAAAGAAGATACTGTTTAAAATCCAAATTAAACAGTATCTCCGCCAATTTTTAAATGCTTAAAATAAAGAAACGAGTTATTAATCTTCCGGTTAAATTCCCG
This sequence comes from Prevotellaceae bacterium, assembly GCA_031263585.1. Classification (GTDB taxonomy): domain Bacteria; phylum Bacteroidota; class Bacteroidia; order Bacteroidales; family UBA932; genus JAISFN01. The sequence continues at coordinate 2,999 of JAISFN010000024.1, forward strand.
GGTTATAATCTGTTTCCCTGACAGGGATTATCCACACCCATCCAAAATAGTCTATATCATCATCGTTTATTTTATCAGGGTCTATTTTAACGGCCAAAGCACTGAGGTAACTGCCTCCATTGTCTTTGTTCGATCTGTCTATACCCCGCTTAGTGCGTTTTAAGTCGAACCAATCGAAACCTTCCCCCCATAATTCCACATCGCGGTAAAGCCATATCTCGTCCAGCAAGGCCTGTCCCGTTGCAGTGCACGAATACGAAGGGTTTCTTCCGCTGTCCCTGTTAAGGCTGTTCATTACGGCTTGCGCCTCGGCCGGCCGGTTTAAGCGGGCGAGAGCTTCCGCTTCGATTAGGTACATTTCCGAAGAGCGGAAATGATTCAGATGGCCTACTCCGGGCCCTACTTCGCAAGCTATTTTAAACTGCATATAGTTGGCTATGTAGGCGCTCCCATCCAGTTTCGGGTATTTTGCCCTAACCTCGGCCAGGATAGCCGCGTTCGTAGTCCGGCCTATCGGCAAATCCTTATAATAGAGCCACCAGTTTCTCCGCACGTCGGTATCGGGGATTTTTGCATACAGCTCTTTAGTAATCAGGGCGGGGTACGACCTTACAGCCGAAGCGTTGGAGTTATAGGCAATATAGGCGTGGTAAGAGTAGTAATACAGGTTTTGGCTTGTAGAGCCTGCGCTTGACCATATCCATTCCGAATTCGGCGTATAGAACCCCCCGTTCAGCAACTCGCTGTTTGACATTAACGGATACTGAGCTTTCGCCTTATTCGCCATCGTTGCCGCGGTTTGCCAGTCGTTCCGCACAAGGGCCGCCCGCGCGTAAATAGCGTATGCAACATCGATACTCATATCGCAATTTGCCGCGCGTGGGATTTTCGACTCATCGAATAATTTTATAGCCTCGTCGAGATCGTCGTAAACGCGGACAAATACTTCGGCCAATGTTGAAAGAGGCGCGTCGTCCCCTTCATCGGCGCTTAACCTCAGCACAAGCCCCTCCGACGCTCCGTTATTGCTGTCCTGCCAGCGTTTGCAGTATATCTGG
>JAISFN010000025.1 GCA_031263585.1 Prevotellaceae bacterium
CGCTATGCCCAGTTGGATGTTTCCCGTTTTGATTACAGCCTCCAACGCCTTTTCGGTTGGGATCGGATGCCTGAACACAAGGCCTTTCAGCGTTATTTCAATAAGTTTACTATGGAATCCACCCTGAAGGTATTTGGCGCTCTGTACTATTGGTTTTTCTCGGGACTTACGTTTGACAATTTCACGATGGATATCGACTCTTCCGTACTGACCCAACAAGGCGCAAAAAAAAGGATACAACAAGCATAAACCGGGCAGAAACTCCCATCATCCCATCGTCGCTTTTATTGCCGATGTCGAAATGGTGGCCAATTTCTGGTTGCGCCCGGGAGATGCTCATACGGCAAATAACTTCAGGGCCTTTCTGGAAGAGACCTTCCGTTTTATCGGAGATAAGAAAATCGGTCTGCTCAGACTGGATTCCTGTTTTTATAGCCAGGAGATTTTTGAGGATCTGGAAGGTGTAGAAACTCCCATCAATTACATCATAGCGACTCCCATGTACCTACCCATTTAACGAAAAATAGCGGCTGGACGGACATGGTTACAACTGGATGAAGGTATTGGAATCTTGGAATTTGAATATAAAGCTGAAGATTGGGCATCTCCCCGCCGCATGATTGCGGTACGGCAAAAGATAAAAACCCGCCCCAAAGCAACAGGTAAACAATTGTCTCTGTTTGCTGATAATTGGGAAATAAGCGGCTACCGTTACAGTTGTTACGTAACCAACCTGACCCTCCCGCCTGCGGAAGTCTGGCGGCTTTACAGGGGAAGGGCCAATTGTGAGAACCGAATAAAGGAACTTAAATACGATTACGGATTGGATAAGATGAATGAACAAAGTTTTGACGGTACGGAGGCAACCCTGATACTTATGAAAATTGCTTACAATTTTATGAATTTGTTCAAACAGTTGGTTATAGGAGGCAAGATGAGAAACAGGCTGTCAACGATACGATACAAATTGTTAGCCATCCCATCGACCATTGAAAAATCCGGGAACGGACTTATTGTAACAATGGCATTACAAATGCAACGAAGGGCAGGGATTAAAAAATTATGGGAGGCTATAGACGGATCATCCTAATGGACATTTTGGGTTAATCTCTTCGCTGTCAAACTTTTCAACTTCATCACTATCTCGGAAACTGAGTATTTGAGAATACTCTGAATCAAAAAGTGAACATGGTCGCTTTCATAGCCTATTTCTACAAAATTGATTTCGTAACGGGCGGATATTTCCATACAAATCTCTCGTAAAGATTTCCCCAGAACTTCTGTTATGACCAAGCGACGATATTTGATCGGTAATACGATATGGTACAACAATAAACTCTTGCTATGACGCTTATAAATGTGCTCATATTCCATAAAAACAAAGATATGCCTTTATTTCTCACCTCGGGGCTGAGCCCCGAGGATGTCTTTTGAGTAAAAGCTTTTGAAACGTATTTTAAAAGCCCTGAATTTGCTTCGGGGCTTTTCGTTTAAACTTGAGGCTGCCTATTAATGGGCGCCAATCAAAACCAGAGCGCCCAAAAATATTTAATAAAGTTCTTAAAAAAATGGACATTTCATTTTTCCAAAAATGGACATTTCTATTTTCCGATTATACTGCCAAAAAGATGGATTGTCGAAAGAACGCTGGCTTGGATATCTTATTCCAGAAAAAGTTCCAGAGACTATGAAAGATTAACTGATACCAGCCAGGCGATGACGCAATTAGCTATGATCAGAATTTTCATTAATAGAATTTAATTAGAATTTCCTAACAGTTACTAAGAAAAATGGGCATTTCATTTTGGCGATTATATATCCACCAGCTTATTTTTTGCATAAGATAAATATTTTACAAGCGCTTTTAAAAAACCCAAGCCGTATCCGAATAACTGTATGTACCCGGCAACTATTGATAATGCGGCAATTTTAAGGCTTTTATTTTTAAACAAGGAGTCGGTAAATAAAAGGATTGTATATAGGCCCAACGGAAGTAAAAACCAGGCCGAACAAAAAACGAATGATAGCAATACAAAAAAAATACTGCCTAATGTAAAAGTTGTGGGTAAAAAATGGACAAGTTTCAAGGTATCGGGGTAAAGCTTATAGATGGTCGATATACGCGAACCCCCGAACGTATATACCTGTTTATAAAATTTTTTGAAACAGACCCTGCGTTTATGGTATACAAAAGCATTATGGTACAGTTTTATCGAGAAGCCGCTTTTACGGATACGCGCACTGATATCCATATCCTCGCCATAGTCGATATCTTTGTTGTATCCGCCAACCGTTTCATAAACTGTACGCGAAAAGCCCATATTAAATGTACGAGGTACAAACTTTTCCATATTTACCTTTCCTCCCCGTATCCCCCCGGTTGTCAGGAATGAGGTCATGGCATAATTAATTGCTTTTTGCGTATCGGAGAATGACTCGTGCGCACTATCGGGGCCGCCGAAACAATCGGCATAATCATCCGCCAGATATTTTTCAAGTACTTCGAAATAATCAGAAGGAATGATACAGTCCGAATCGAAAAAAACAAAATAATTGCCTTTGGCATTTTGCATGCCCTTATTGCGGGTATCGCTACGCCCCGTATTCGTTTTGCTGATATAATTAATTACTATCCGGTCTTTATACCTATTTACAGCATCAACACTTGGCCATACCGATCCATCCTCGACCAAAACCAGTTCAAAATCTTTCGAACTTTGTTCGGCCAGGCTTTTAAGCAACTCGTCCGCTTCGTCGGGGCGATTATATATCGGAACTATAATACTGAAACGGGGCATAATAGCGGAATGATTTACCGACTTGACATAATACTTCCAAATCGACAACCCGTCAATTTTTTAAAACGGTAAATCGTCAATCGACTCGTCGGAACCATCTACAAAGGAATCATCGACTATTGGCGGCGGAATATTTGCCGTAGATGCCGAAGCTGTAGCATCCCCACGCTGAATGCGCCATGCACGGACATCGGTATACCAGCGTCCGTTAAACTCGCGCGATTCGATATTTACGCTTACCGTAAGCGCCTCGCCAGGTTGCATACCTTCCAGGTCTTTCAATTTATCACCCCACAACGATATACATACCTTTTTAGGGTATTGTTCCTGAGTTTCGATAATAAACTCCTGCTTACTCCAATTACCGCGCGTACTAGTACCACCTTGCACGGGCATTACTTGCAACAATTTACCGGTTATATCTAATGCCATAGTATTATTTATTGATAATTAGTAAATTAAAATTCAAAGCCTGTCGAGTATCAATTTACCGGAGGAGGAACCGGCTGTGGTTTTATTAATCCCTGCTCCTGCTGCTGTTTCGGGTATACCTTTATCAATTCGATGTTGAATATAAGAACGGAGTTTGGCTCGATAATCGAACCTTGCGGGCTGTTTTCGCCGTAAGCAAGCTGAGGAGGAACAAACAGCATTATGCGGCCTCCTTCGCCAATGTATTGCAAACCCTCGCTCCAGCCTTTAATTACACGTCCCAGCAGAAATTTAGCTGTCTCGTTACGGGCATACGACGAATCGAACTCTCTCCCGTCAACCAATGTTCCTTTATAATGTACTTCAACATCATCGTTTACAGTTGGTTTAGGCCCGGTTCCTCCGTCTATTATTTTATAAAGCAAACCCGAAGGCAAAGCAACTACACCTTCCTCAATCTTAACTTTTTCCAGAAACTCGCTTCCTTTTTCCAGATTTTTAAGTTTTAACCGCTCATATTCCCCTGTCAGAAAATTACTGATTACCTGCCGACATTGTTCCGATGTCATCCGCATTTTATTCCCGATAACATCTTCCATGCCTTCTTTAAAGGCATTCAAATCGATGCTATTCAGTATATTCCTCTGTTTCAAATTTTCGGCAAGCTGCATGGCCATTGCATACGACAGCGAATCTTTAATAACTTGTTGTGCCGATAAATGTAACGGCAAGACAATTAATGCTATAAGTAATAATCTTAATTTCATTCTTTTAGTATAATTTAGTAGATAAAGATATAGTATTCCATAGTATTACAACAAATGATAAGCCCCTCCTTAAGCTTCCCTCTCTTTCGGGGAAGCTTAAGCTTCTCTGTTGGAGGGATTGGGGCGGCTTTTTCACACTTCTCGATTAATCATTAAAAAAACACATTAACACATTAGTATTAAAGGTCAAAAGTATAAAAAATAGACTAACAGCAAACTGTTTTTTGTATTTTATACCCATTGTTATTTAGCGGGCGCTTTCCCCGGAATAACGTTTAACAGTTCGATTTCAAATATTAAAGGAACATTGGCCTCGAACGGAGAGTTCGGATATACATATTCGCCGTAAGCCAGTTCGGTCGGGAGAAAAAACTTATACTTCGCGCCCTCTCTCATCAGTTGTATTCCTTCCGTCCATCCTTTAATTACGCCTTTTAAATAGATTTTCGCAGGCTTATTACGAGTGTATGACGACTCAAACTCTTTACCATCAATCAACAAGCCCCTATAACTAACTTCAACGGTATCGTAGGCGCGTGGTTGTACTCCCGTCCCTTCACGTTCTATAATATATTGCAGCCCGCTCGCCGTGGTTTCGACCCCTGCTTTTTTTGCATTCTCGGCCAGGAATTTACGGCCATTTTCCAAATTTTCTTTTTTCTTCTGTTTTTCCCGTCTGTCAAAAAACGATTCGATAACCATTCCTGCATTTTCAGGCTTAACGAGTACGGCTAAACTATCCTTACTCAAAGCATCGCGCACGCCTGCTAAAATCATTTCATCATTCAATTCGACATTAGAGCGTTTCATCCCTATTTTCCAGGCTGCTCCCTGGTTTACCCCAATTGCATAACTCACCGAATCAAGTGCATTTTTAGGTCGGGTACTTCCAATACCTCCTCCGCACGAAACAAAAAGAATGAATGCTGAAGAAAGAAATAAAAATAAATGTTTAACCTTCATAGTGCTCTAAATTTTAAATACAAAAGTACAACTTTTATGTACAATAAACATTTTTATATTTTAAATATTGCTAATAGGCCAATTTGCTTATTTGTATTTGTTAATGGTTAATCGTAAAGTGTGATATGTGATGTGCGTACAGCGTATTGCGATTTTTTTAATTTGATAATTTGTAAATGAGTGAATTTGGAAATAATTCTCTAATTTTCTCATTAACAAATTTACGGTTCGCATACTAATATCGCGATACCTTAATACTATATATATCAGCTTAGTTTAAAGGCTTTTCTCAATGTGTCGATATAATCCAGCTTTTCCCATGTGAAAAACTCGACCTCTTTTTCGGTTTTTTTACCGTTTACAATAATGCTTAGTTTTTCTTTTTTATAGTCGCGGCCAAAATGCCCATATGCGGCAGTAAGCTCATAAATAGGATTTTTAAGCCCGAAACGTTCAATAATTTTGGCCGGGCGTAAATCGAATGTTTTTGCTACAATGTTTGCAATTTCGGCATCGCTTATGTTTACTTTGGCCGTTCCGTAAGTATTCACATTTATACTCACAGGTTTGGCAATGCCAATGGCATAAGCAAGCTGCACCAAAACCTCGGTAGCCACACCTGCCGCTACAAGATTTTTAGCAATATGGCGGGCGGCATAAGCCGCCGAACGATCGACCTTTGACGGATCTTTACCCGAAAAAGCGCCGCCGCCATGAGCGCCCTTTCCTCCATATGTGTCAACAATAATTTTACGCCCTGTAAGGCCGGTATCGCCATGAGGCCCCCCAATTACAAATTTGCCTGTAGGGTTAACATGCAAAATATAGTCATTGGTAAAAATAGCCTGTACGCGTTTGGGCAAGCGTTTTTTTACACGCGGCAGCAATATTTCTACTACATCTTTACGGATGCTCTCCTGCATGGTTTTTTCATCGTCAAAATCATCATGTTGGGTCGATACAACAATGGTATGGACTTTTACCGGTTCATTTTTCTCATTATATTCGACAGTTACCTGCGACTTGGCGTCGGGGCGCAGATATTTCATTTGTTTCCCATCGCGACGAATTTTTGCTAGTTCCTGTAAAATGATATGTGACATTACCAGAGTAAGCGGCATATATTCATCGGTTTCGCTACAGGCATAACCAAACATCATTCCCTGATCGCCTGCTCCCTGTTCGTCCTTTTTTTTACGCTCGACACCCTGATTTATATCCGGCGACTGCTCGTGAATGGCAGAGACAATGCCACACGAAACCGAATCGAAGCGATAGTCGGATTTTGTGTAGCCGATACGTTCGATTACCCGGCGCGCTACGCCTTGTACATCAACATAAGCCGATGAATTCACTTCGCCGCTCAACACAACCAAACCTGTGGTAAGCAAAGTTTCGCAAGCCACTTTCGACTCGGGGTCATGGCGTAAAAATTCATCAAGTATTGCATCTGAAATTTGATCGGCAATTTTATCGGGATGCCCCTCGGCTACCGACTCCGAAGTAAATAAATAATTCATTTTGTATGTATTTTACCGTTAATAGTTTAAACTGTGCAGATATTGAATTTTAAATCTGTTTAAATTGAAAATACAATTGCTTGAAACCAATAAACTAAAATGTAGAAATACAACACGAAATGAAATTTACCGAGGTTGCATTTTAGCCTTTTTTTAGTGTGGTTGCAAGCAGCCAAATTTTTCCACAATTGCGACACAAATATAATACTTTTTATTGAAGTATAAAAACGAAAACTCTAAACGCGAAATCTATCGAATGTTTTATAAAAATAAGAGATGCAATATCTTGCACCTCCATTTATAGTATTCGGGGGAAATTAAGCTCCGACTAAAAATACTGAATTTCCCTACGGCTAAGAATTTGTGTAACCGTACCTAACTGCTCGCGTCTTTCAATCCAATTCCCTTGGCTGTCGTAAACATAAACATAGTTTATTATGGTTTTCTCATACCCCCTGTAGGCCGAAATTTCTTCAATAACATTATCCTTTTCATCATATTTATAAGTATACCAGTATGTAGGCAACCCGTTAGCATCATAATCGTTTTGCTCTATAACACGGTTATTTTCATCGTATTTAAAAGTGACTGTTTTACTAACCGCGCCAATAAGCTGCTTTTGCTCAATTAAGTTATTGTTTTCGTCATATTTAAACCAATAATTTTCAACAAGTTTATTTTTCTCTTTATTTTTTTCGTTCTCAATATGCCGCTCCAGCAAATTGCCTCTATCGTCGTACTTTAATGTTGTTTTGGTTATTAACACGCCGTTAGCCACATAATAATTTTCGATAGCCGTATTATTTTTCTTGTCGTATTTATATTTACGGCTGCTTGTACTGTGTACCAGCTTGCTTATTTCTTCGCTAAGCTCGTTATCCGCATTATACTTGAAAGTCGAGTTGCATTTGGTATCGAAGCCTTCGCGCAAAACCTCCTGTGTTTTATAACCTTTATTGTTAAAAACAAATTGATGGCGAACGGTTCTATCTTCGCCTTCAGTCTCGTTCATATTATATTCGGTCGCATTGGTACTCTTCACTTTACCCCTAAGGTTTAATTTTTCCCAGTCGGTTTTTTTCTGAGCCATGCTGGTAAACACAAAACTGAATAATAATATTGCTGATATAAAACTGATTCGCATAATTTTACCTTATTTAAGTCTGTAGAACTGTATTACTATAAAATGAACTTTATTATCAATGCTTTGCAAACAAAAAACATACTAACAACGGCTTAAGCCGCCGCCAATAATGTTTTGACAAAGATAATGATAAATTGCCAATTTAAGTTTACTATCTTTACCGAATTAATTATAAACTTGTAGAGCTTATCAAGTATCGCGATATGCAAACGCGATTTTTTAATGTGATAATGTGCTAGTCTACTAATCTACTAATCAGTATGGATGCTTTTTATCCTTCGCAAGTGTGGAAATATTGTCCCTATTGCGGTTCGCAAAAAATGGAGTGGAAGGGTGGAACCCATTGCATGTGCTGCGGCAATTGCAAACAAAGATTTTTTATAAATGCATCGGCGGCAGTTGCGGCCTTAATTGAAAACGAAAAGGGGGAACTGATTTTTACCCGCCGCAAAAACGACCCCGCAAAAAATATGCTCGACTTACCGGGCGGTTTTATTGATCTGGGAGAAACGGCCGAAGAGGCTGTAAGGCGCGAGCTGAAAGAAGAGTTGAATGTTGATATTGATGATTTGAATTATTTCGGCTCGTTTCCTAACCGTTATTTATATGATGGTATTGTATATTTTACGCTGGACATGGTTTTCCGTTGCCGTGTAAATAATTTGTCGACATTGCAGGCTGGCGACGATGTAGGCGATTATGTATTTATCGCACCCAAAAATATTATACCGGAAGAAATCGGGCTCGATTCGATACGAAGCATCGCGCAAATGATAAAGTTGAAGGAAGATCCGCCAAAGCAAAAAAAAGAAGATACTGTTTAAAATATGAATTAAACAGTATCTTCAGCCATTTTTAAATGCTTAAATAAAGAAACGAGTTATTAATCTTCCGGTTCCGGTTAAATTCCCGGGTTATAGTCTGTTTCCCTGACAGGGATTATCCAAACCCATTCATGGGTGTCTGTAACAGGGTCTATTTTAACGGCCAGATCACTGAGGTAACTGCCTCCATTGTCCTTGTTCGATCTGTCTATGCCCCGCTTAGTGCGTTTTAAGTCGAACCAATCGAAACCTTCCCCCCATAGTTCCACATCGCGGTAAAGCCATATCTCGTCCAGCAAGGCCTGTCCCGTTGCAGTGCACGAATACGAAGGGTTTCTTCCGCTGTCCCTGTTAAGGCTGTTCATTACGGTTTGCGCCTCGGCCGACCGATTTAAGCGGGCGAGAGCTTCCGCTTCAATTAGGTACATTTCCGAAGAGCGGAAATGATTCAGATGGCCTACTCCGGGCGCTACTTCGCAAGCTATTTTAAACTGCATATAGTTATTTATGTAGGCGCTTTTGTCCAATTTCGGGTATTTTGCCCTAACTTCGGCCATGATAGTCGGATCCGTAGTCCGGCCTATCGGCAAATCCTTATAACAGATCCACCAGTTTCTCCGCACGTCGGTATCGGGGATTTTCGCATACAGCTCTTTAGTAATCAGGGCGGGGTACGACCTTACAGCCGAAGCAGTCGAGTTATAGGCGATATAAGCGTGGTAAGAGAAATAATACAAGTTTTGTCTTGTAGAGCCTGCGCTTGACCATATCCATTCTGAATTCGGCGTATAGAACCCCCCGTTCAGCAATTCGCTGTTTGACATTAACGGATACCGAGCTTTTGCCTTATCCGCCATCGTTGCCGCGGTTTGCCAGTCGTTCCGCACAAGGGCCGCCCGCGCGTAAATAGCGTATGCAACATCGATGCCCATATCGCAATTTGCCGCGCGTGGGATTTTCGACTCATCGAATAATTTTATAGCCTCGTCGAGATCATCGTAAACGCGGGCAAATACTTCGGCCAATGTTGAAAGAGGCGCGTCGTCCCCTTCATCGGCGCTTAACCTCAGCACAAGCCCCTCCGACGCTCCGTTATTGCTGTCCTGCCAGCGTTTGCAGTATATCTGG